>JAZLLX010000001.1:0-5137 GCA_045598345.1 Acidaminococcaceae bacterium
ATTTTGTTGCCGTCAACCTGCAGAGTACTGCCATCTGCAAAATTTAACTCTTTAACCCTACAGTTGCTGACAACATCCAAAATACCCTTATCTAAAACGTTACATTTCCCATCAATAAATGCATCCTGTTCAAGTTTTAGAGTGCCTTTAACATTAAGATTGGGGGCTTTTATCTTACTGTTTTGATACACATGCCATTTTTTTACCAACTCCAAATCCTTGTTCGCTTGCAAAGTTCCATTAATTTCGCCATTAGGAACATTCAACACTCCCTGAACATTTACTGTTGCCCCGTTATTTATCTTCAAATAATCGGACAAAGTCAAATTCTTTTCCGCTGTGAAAGTCCCCCCGTTCACAATAAGGCCGTGCATCTTGCCGTTTACATACAAAGTGGCTGTTTTGCCGGTACCACCATTATAAATGATATCGTTCCAATTAGACAGATATGAAGTAGAATGCGTATATGCCGGACGATTGGTCGGACGTACCAATGTTAAAGTGTCATCAGTAACACTAAAGGAACCTTTCAGAGTGATACTGCCCTCAGCTTTCAACACATTCGCCCAGTTCAACGACTCGGTAACTTTAACGGTATCGCACTCAGTTTCACGAAAACCACCGTCATGCCTCATCCCGCCATAATTAACGGATGTAAAATTAAAGCCCACATTTTCACCAATGGTTAAATTGGTGTAATTGCGGTTGCCGGAAAGAGACGCTTTAGTAATTGCACCATTGCCATTCACGCTCACCTGTGGTAACTTATAAAAATTTCCCACATAATCAAAACAACTGTCTGTGTTCAATTTTTCATTAAACAATTGCACTGTATAAACCCCGGCGGCAAACTGAGTGTTATCAAGAAATTTACTACTGCCATCTGTAATTGTAACATTTTCCGCCCTGCCGCTACTGGTTGTATCTGCCAGGCGGGCATAAGAAAGATAATTGCCGTCCTTATCCGCCAAAATCCCTGCAAGGCCCTGGCCCGTTCCAGTGGCAAGCCCATCCACAGTTAATCCTATTTTATCAGCAGCAATCTCCAAATTCATTATCTGAACATTTTTTTCCGTCTGAGTATTCCGGACTGCCACATGTACTGCCTCACTGTCCGTCATCTTCTTTTCAAAACTTTGACAAATCTGTGATCTGTCCCCAAAATATGCAAAAACTAAATCCCGGGAAATTTTCAGTGAAGTATAGTAATCCTTAACCTCTTTACCGTTAACCTCTTGATAATTACCGTCTTTATCAACGAAGGACACGTTATACCAAAAATCCCATGTACCTGCTTGCCCACTACCTCCAACACGATATTTTTTATTAAAATGTGAGTCATTAAGCCAATAAGATTCTGCCCTCTTTTTTTGTTCAACCGAAAGAACATTCAATAAATTCTTGGACGGCAAAGACAAAGAAACTTCACGTATACCCGTAGAACTTCTATTCATGGTCGTACTTCTTTCAGCAATCGATTGCTTACCCAAGAGGGACAGTTCATCTACGGAAAAAAATTCATTCTTTTTCTCTTCAAGATATTGCAAAACTTCACTGTAAGGATACGTTTTAACCATATAGCCAGAATAAGTATAATATTTGTCATCCGAAAACCGGTTTTTCCCCCAAGATTCCATGGCAAGCAAATCAATATTATTACCATTTATATTAACAATCTGCCAAGTTGGTTTTTCCTCATAAATAGTTAACTGTTGATTCTCAACATAACCTCTCTTTTGACCGAAAACTATTTGCTTTCCCCTCAAACTTACGAAATCCTTCGGCCCCACAATAGCGTTCACCTGTTCCGCCTGCACAGACGGCATCCCGCCAGCTAGCACACCCGCCAGCACCGCACAAACCAATAAAGATTTTGTTTTGTTCTTTTTCATAAAAACACCCCCAATATCAATTCACAATTCTCAATGCACAATTTATAATAAATGAGTAATTACGGACAATTTTCGACTTGCGAAAATTCCCGATTATATCTTATAAAGTCCGCACTATAGGAACTTTTTTCCCTCTTTCTTAAAGAGGGGGGACCGCTTGCGGTGGGAGTTTTTGCATTATGCGGAGCATTCATAAACTTTAAGCTTTAAGTTTTTATCTTTTCATTAGCGTCAGCGTAATTGCTCACCCCACCACCGTCTTTCTATGTTCCTTTATACGGTCCCCCGCCCCTTTAGGTGCGGACAAGGATTCGCATAACCCCGCACACCTGAAACCTAATCTACCGCATTCGCCAACCTTGCAAATTCTTCCAAACTCAAAGTTTCTGCCCTTCTTGTTCCGTCAATGCCTGCCCTTTCCAACCATGCTTCCACTTGGTTATTGTCAAATTTTTCATAATTTTTTAAGGAATTATGAAGCATTTTTCGTCTTACAGAGAATGCCGCCTCCACTACTTTGAAAAATATTTCATAAGATTTTACCTCTACCGGTGGCTTTTCCCTGCGTTTGCAAACCAAAACTGCACTTTCCACATTGGGGGCGGGTATAAAGGATGAAGGCGGTACTTTGAAAGCAATTTGCGGTTCTGTATAATATTGCATAGTTACGCTGAGCGCCCCATAATCCTTACCGCCAGGTTTAGCAACAATCCTTTCCGCCACCTCTTTCTGCACCATAAAAACCAATCGTTCCCATGCCAAATTTTGCTCCAACAATGCAAAAATAATGGGAGTGGTGATGTAATAAGGCAAATTGGCACAACATTTGAACGGTTCGGAAATTATTTTAGGGATGTCCATTTCCAAAATATCTCCCTGAATAATCTCCACATTGGGATAATCTGCCAAAGTTGTACCCAGTACGGGAATAAGCCCCTTATCCAGTTCCACTGCGGTAATTTTGGCGCTGGTTTCTGCCAAACCCTGTGTCAAAGTGCCGATGCCGGGGCCGATTTCCAACACCCTGTCCTCTGGTGTCAGTTCCGCTGCCGCCGCAATTCGCTCCACCACATCGGGGTCAATCAAAAAGTTCTGCCCCAGTTTCTTCTTGGCGGTGAGTTTATATTTAGTTAGAATGTACCGCGTCACAGAAGGAGACGCTATAATCGGGGTTTTCATCTGCTTGGTTAAGTTAAGTTTTTGAATTAATAATTAATGATTAATAATGAATAATTGTGGTAATATGTTCCAAAAATATAATTGGTAATTTTCGGCAAAGCCGAAAATTGTCCTTAATTATTCTTTATTCATTATTAATTCCTTAACTCCTTTCTCAAATTCCTCTCTCGTAACATTGTAATTATTCAATCTTTGCAAAAACTTTTTCCCGTTGGCATAGCCGATACCGAGGATAGCGCCCAGTTTTGCACGGTTGGCTGCCGCCTCGGGGCTGCCATTAAGATTGTTTTCCATTAAATCCGCCATAGTGAATTCCTTGCCCGGCTCCATTGTGCTGTAACGGACTTTGGCAAGTGCCAAGCGGATGGCCTCCGCACCGGCCTGCTCAATCCCCACATCATTGTTGGCTGTGGCGTCCGTCTTCGGCACAAAGGCCTGTCCCGCCTTGGGGAACCGTTCCGTTAAAAAATGACGGATACGCTCTCCCGCCCCGTCAGGGTCTGTCAGAATAATGATACCCCGTTTGGTATATGCCGCCTGAATATCATTAAGAGTTCTTGAACTGAGAGTGAATCCGCCTGTTTCTATGGTGTCCGCCGGCACTGCCCTTTGCACTGCCAGTGTATCCATTTTACCTTCAACTACAATGACTTCTTTAATCATTTATCGTCCAACAAATATACTTCTATGTGGCGTCTGCCCCATTCCCACGCCCTGTCACGGTCATACATGAACAGGTCAATACAGTTATTGATAATGGCGCCCCCCGTGTCACCTGCAATAGCCATACCATAGCCGGGGATAAAGAGTTTGGATTTGTAAGGAATGAAATCCGGGTCCACCGCCACCACCCCTTCATAGGGCACCATGCCGATACTGGTAACCCCGTCACCGTTGCCGTCCTCAATGGTATAGGCGCTGACATTGGCAACAAATTTCTTCTTGTAGTGTTTCAATCCTTCTTCCGTCATAATGCAGTCCTTAGTGCCACGCTGAATCAACGTGCGGGAGGGTTTAATCTTGCTGATACGGCCCAGTTCCCTCCTCTTGCCGTTGGTGTCTATCTTATATATTACCTTGTCTATACCCGGTATTCCCTTTTCCGCCACATTCAAACTGCCATATTCCAAAGTGGGGTCGTCCACATATTCTATAGGTGAATCCGCAATTGCCAGTTCTTCAAATTCAAATTTTTCGCCCCTTGCCAAAAGGAAAATCTGGGTGCCGTCCACCAGCAAAGCATTTGCCTTGGGGAACATTTGCTTCTTGTTGTAGATTACCCCGTTCTCATCCAGTGCCGCCCCAACTTTTTCCTGATTGGAACTGAAACGGACAATCCTTCCGTTCACATACACGCTAAAATTCTTCGGCTTGGGCTGTTTTTCCGCATCCGCCGGACTTTCATTAGCAACAAAGATAATTGCAAAAAACAATATTAAACTGGTAACCAATCGCATAATTCTGTTCATAACCAAACTCGCTTTCGTATTATATTGGTTTATCGGTACTTTGTCAACCAAAACATAATTATAAAACTTTTTAGGGCGTAGGGCGTAAGGCATAAGGCGGAAGGAAGGTAGAATGTTGCGGTGATTAAAATAAGGGCAAAGGATACAGGAATCAGGATTTAGGGAAAGTCCGCAGAATGCGAATTGTATTTTTCCCGCCCAGGCGTGGGCGGGGTGGGTCGCTCTCCCCGACTGAAGCAGAAAACTTAACATAGTACTAACTATTGATATAATCATAGGAACATTTTACCACATTTGTTCTTTGCTCTTTATTCTTTGACATTTATTCTTATCGCAGCGAGCGCCCCCACCACCATCCCTAAAAACCGTGTCGGTCCCTCTTGTGTCCACCGGACACAATTCAACCCACACGCCTGGGGCGGAAAAAGTCCGCACTATGCCAACTTCCCTGCTATAATCACAGGAACATTTTACCATCATTCTTAATTCTGCATTCCTAATTCTTAATTACAATTACGCATTGCGAATTCCGCATTCCGCATTATATCTTCACCCTTAGCCCTTCCCCCTAAAACCTGACCCCTAACCCCTAATCCC
>JAZLLX010000002.1:0-24100 GCA_045598345.1 Acidaminococcaceae bacterium
TAAGAATGATGGTAATATGTTCCTATGATTAGAATAAAAAATCATCCGTCTTGCCTTTCTATGTTCCTTTAGGCAATCCACCCTCTTTGCAAAGAGGGCAAGAGTCCGCTGAATGCGAACTCTCGTGCCCCTTAGAGGGGGCTGTCAGTTGCGTAGCAACTGACTGAGGGTGGCGATTAATGCGGTACTTTCGTTATGCAGTCGCCACCCCACCACCCAAAAAGCAATTCTGCTTTTTGGATACCCCCGCCCCTCCATGGGCGGACGAGGTTTCGCACTATGCCAACTTTCCTGCTATAATCACAGGAACATCAAATCAGTTAAAAGTTAAAAACTTAAATCTTAAAACTATGGTGACATGTTCCTTTGATTAAAAATAAAAAAGTCCGCTGAAAGCGAAAATTCCCAATTATAATCAACGGAACATATTACCATAATTTTTCATTTTTCATTTTTAACTTTTCATTTACTTTTGCCCCTTTATGGGCGGACGAGGGGGCGAATAACCCCGCACACCCGAAACCCAAAATATAATCACCGGAACATTTTACCACAATTACGCATTGCGAATTTCGCATTACGCATTATATTATCCTCTATATATAAAAGGAGTCCCAAAAACAGCAAAAAGTAGGTTGCAAGAAAAATATTTTTTCAAAACTGTGAATTGAAGTTCCCTCTGCAATTCCGCAGGGTGCGGGTTTCAAACCCGCCCGTCCGTTCTTCTCTCATCGCCTGTTCTTCGGGCAGGTTACAAACCTGCCCCTACGAATAAAATTATAATCACCGGAACATCTTACCACAACTTTAAGCTTTAAGTTTTTATCTTTTCATTAGCGTCAGCGTAATTGCTCACCCCACCACCGCCAACACGCTCCCTTTGGCGGTCCCCCGCCCCTTTAGTGGCGGACGAGGGTTCGCATAATCCCGCACACCTGAAACCTAAATTATAATCACCGGAACATTTTACCATCATTACTCATTACTAATTACTAATTTTTATTTTTCGCTTCCCTTTCCAAATTGCGTTGATGGTATTCAAGAATAATCCCTGCGGTTTCTTCAATGGCACGGTTGCTGACATTGATAATGGGACAATGGATACGGTACATAATCCCTTTGGCATATTCCAATTCTTCCTGTATGCGTTTCATATCCGCATATTCCGCCGTGTCTTCCAAACCCATAATTTTCAGACGGGCAGAACGGATATCATTCAATTTGTAGGGGTCAATCAATAGCCCGACCACTTTGTAAGGCGGTACTTTGAAAAGTTCCTCCGGCGGCTGCAATTCCGGCACCAAAGGCACGTTGGCAACCTTGATTTTCTTGTGGGCAAGATACATTGACAAGGGTGTTTTGGATGTGCGGGAAACCCCAATAATTACCATATCCGCTTTCAAAAGTCCCATGGGATTTTTTCCGTCATCATATTTTACGGCAAATTCCACCGCTTCCACCCGTTTAAAATATTCATGGTCAAGGGAATGGACAAGGCCTGCTTTATTCTTCGGCAAGAGTCCTGTATTGTTTTCAATGGCCTTCACCATGGGTCCAAGAACATCCACAACCTGCAAGTCCAGTTCCACCGCCTTATCCACAATCCTTTCCCTCAACTGGGGGGAAACGACTGTGTAGCAGACAATGGCGTTATATTCTGCCGCTTCCTCCATAATCTGGTCAACCTGGTCAAGGTCCCGCACATAAGGCACACGCACGGTTTCAAATTTTTCACCAACAAACTGGCTGGTGGTGGCACGAATTACCGATTCCGCTGTTTCCCCCACGGAATCAGATACAGCATAAATCACGGGGGCTTTACTCTTCTTTCTTGGCATAACGTCCTCCTTTTCCTTGCGCCAATTCCACAAACAGACGTGTGAAATTGGTTTTGGTTATTCTTCCGATTATTTCGTATTCATGCAGGTCGGCATCCACAACAGATACCACCGGCAAAGAATCAATTTCATTGTCAATCAGTTTGCAGGCGGCACTGACTACGCTTTCTTCGCTTTCTGCAAAAATGATTTTGCTTACTTGCGTCATGGCAAGCGCCACAGGAATTTCTGCCAAATCCTGATGGTTGTTCAAAGCAAATTTCAATAAGTCCTTTCGGGAAACCACACCTACCAAAAGTCCTCTTTCATTAACCACATACACGCTGCCCACATCTTCGGTGAACATTTTGAAAACAGCGTCCTTGGCGTTGGCGTCACTGCTCACCACAACCGGCACGGACTGCACATCACGGACGGTAATAACGCTTATTTCTTCCGCCAACATTCCCAAAGTGTTTTTGCCAGTATAAAAATAGCCCACTTTCGGCCTGGCATCCAGCATACCGCTCATAATGAGTATTGCCAAATCACTGCGAAGGGCCGCCCGGGTAACATGCAAACGGGAGGCAATCTGTTCACCCGTGATGGGGCCATCCACCCGCACCATTTCTGCAATTGTCATTTGACGATTAGTTAAATTCATTTTATTTCCAATCCCCTAACAAACCTGTAACCATTGCCACACCTTTGGCTCCGGCCGCAAGTGCCTGTTTATAGTTATCAAAATTAACGCCGCCTATTGCCACCACGGGAATATTGGCTACGGCACAAATCTCACTTAACCCTTTCAATCCTACCACATCCACATCAGTTTTAGTGCCGGTCGGAAACACCGCACCCACGCCTAAATAATCAGCCCCCTGCATAACGGCCAGTTCTGTTTCCCATAAATTATGCACGGAAATACCAATAATTTTATCCTTGCCTAAAACATTTCTCGCCACAAGGCAATTAGTATCTTCCTGACCCAAATGCACCCCCGCCGCATCCACAGCCAGGGCGACCTGCAGATTATCGTTGATAAGCAAAGGCACTTTGAATTTGTCACAAAGTACTTTCAGTTCTTTTGCTTCAGCAATCTGTTCTTCAGTTGATTTATGCTTGGCACGGTACTGAACCAAAGTGACACCTTTTTGCAGGGCAAATTCCACCCTACACAGTAAGTTATTATACCGCTCATCCGTAACTAAATATAAACTATAATCCATTTTGAAAAAAATAAAAAGTTAAAAATGAAAAATGAAAAATTATGGGAGGATGTTCCTATGATTATATTTAATTTTGGAACATTTTACCTTATTTGTTCTTTGACATTTATTCCTTGATATTGTATCAACCTAATTGCTCACCCCACCACCGCCAACACGCTCCCGTAGGCGGTCCCCCGCCCCTTTAAGGGCGGACGAGGGTTCGCATAACCCCGCACACCCGAAACCTAACTATATAATCACAGGAACATTTTACCATAATTACGCATTACGCATTGCGAATTACGCATTATTCTTCACCTTTAGCCCTTCACCCTTTCATCCTTTCACCTTTTCACCCTGACCGCTGACACCTGAAACCTTAATTACTCATTACTAATTTTAATGACTGTCGCCCCTGCTCCGCCTTCTTCGTTAGTCGCAGGCAATACTTCCACCACCATACTATGTTGCTGCAAATAGGGTACCACACCTGCTTTTAAAGCGCCCGTACCTTTGCCGTGAATAATCCTTAGGCGGTCAACACCTGATAAAATTGCATCGTCAATGGCCTTGTCTATTACGGGCAATGCCTCTTCCACCAACATCCCCCGCAAATCTACATCCAGTTTAATACTGGCGTTTTTCTTATACATCAGCTCGTGATGGCCGGCACGCTTTCTGCCCTTCTTTTCCCGTTCAGGCACAGCGGAAACCGGCTGTGCTTTGGTCAAAATACATTGCTCCGGTTTAATGTTCAGACGCAACGCCCCCATCCGCACAGATACATCCTTGCTGTTGACGGAGGTAATAACCCCATTTTTGCCAAAGGTTTTTACAAAAACACTTTGCCCTTCCCTTGCAGTTTCCAACGTTAAGGGTGTGCCTTCAGGAATAACAGCATCCAGTGCAAACTGTACATCTAATTTTTCTCTTGCCCTTGCCGCAAATTCCTGTAATTTTTTCGCATCAAAATCATCTTTTAAAGAACGTAACTCTTTTAGTACCGCCTCCGTTTCCCGCCGGCTGGCACGATAGATTTCATCCGCCTCTTCCTTGGCCTTCCGTAACATATCGTTACGGTGTTTCATAAACTCCCGTTTTTGATAGGCCAACTGGTTACGCAACATTTCCGCTTCAAAGCGGGCCTTTTCTATAACAGAGGTACTTTCTTCGTAATCCCTTCTCTTCTCGTCCAAATCCTGCAACACGGATTCCATGTGGGCATGTTCCTGATTTAACATGAGTTTGGCATTTTCCACCAGTTCATCTTTCAACCCCAATCGCTTGCTGATATTGAAAGCGTTACTGCTGCCAGGGACTCCCATAAGAAGTTTATAAGTTGGCATTAAGGTTTGGGCATCAAATTCCACACTGGCATTCATCATTCCCTGATGACCATAGGCAAAGGTTTTCAACTCGCTGTAGTGGGTGGTAACCATTGTCAGAATATTCCTGTCGTGCAAGTCCTCCAAAATGCTCATAGCCAAAGCCGCCCCTTCGTTGGGGTCCGTGCCGGCACAAAGTTCATCAATCAAAACCAAATCATTGCTTGTTGCCACATTCAAAATCTCAATCATATTTTTCATGTGGGCACTAAAGGTACTTAAACTTTGCTCAATGCTCTGCTCATCCCCAATATCTGCATAAACCGCTTGAAAAATTGGCATTTGAGCGTTTAAGACCGGCAAAAACATACCTGATTGCACCATCATCGCAAATAATCCTACTGTTTTCAAAGCCACAGTTTTTCCGCCTGTATTAGGGCCTGTAATCAACAACATTTGAGCAGCCCGCCCCAATTCAACACTTAACGGCACAACTTTTTGAGGATCTAACAGAGGATGCCGACCACCATGAATATTAAGGTGATAATCTTTCATTAATTGGGGTTCAACAGCATGAGTAGTAACTGCAAAATTTCCCCTCGCCCAAATTACATCCAATTCCGTCATCAATTCCAAACTGTGCCGTATTTTGGGTACTTCTTCACCAATATTCAAAGTTATTTGCCGAAGAATTCGCTCAATTTCCTCCTGCTCTTCTGCCAAATAACGCTTGATGTCGTTATTGTAATTTACCACCGCCAGGGGTTCTATAAAAAGAGTTGCCCCCGTACTGCTCTGATCATGCACCACGCCGGGAAAATTCATTTTATATTCCTGTTTAATGGGGATAACATAACGGTCCCCACGCATAGTAACCAGTGCATCCTGAAAATATTTTTGATTATTATTATCATGCAAAATATCGTCCAATAATTGTTTTACCCGCTTTTTGGCGGAAGCAATGGAAACCCTAAGCCCGCTTAATTTGGGGCTGGCAGAATCCTTAATCTCCCCATGTTCGTCAACTATGGCAAAAATTTGCTTTTCCAATTTCAAAAACAAATTCAGTTTGTCACGATATTCATAAAGAGCAGGCAAATTATCCTTTTCCAGCTGCAAGAAAGCAATCATGGCATTGATGGCGGACAAAGTGGAAGCAATATGCAACAGTTCCTCCGGCTCCAATATGGAACCAATTTCTGCTTTTTTCAAACTCTTGGTAATATCAACACAACCTCCAAATGGCATCCTCTTCCCTAAATTTAAGAGATTGACCGCATCTCTTGTTTGTTGCAGCAAATGTTGTACGGTTTCAAAATCCGTTGCAATCCGTAGGCCGGCAATGGCTTCCCTGCCTAAATGGGTGGCGGCCTTGTCAGCCAAAAGATTTTTAACTTTATAAAATTCTAATGTTTTAATTGCAAACTGCATATACTAAAGCACTCCACGAAAATAATGTCCCCTTGTGGTATTTGGCAAATTTTCAGCAACAACTTTTTCCCCGTCTAAAATTTTCCTGTAAAATACGGTGTAATTCCCCACTTCTGCAGGAGAATAGTACCTGCCGTCAATCTTCAGCCAGTCCGCTCCTGCTTTTTGCAAAGCATCCACATTGGCCGCCAATGATAGTTCCACCGAATTCAAAATGTGCATCCGGCAATACTGGTCCGTGGCAACGGGAAAACGGGCATTCTGCCTGTCCTGTAAAAATAACTTCTTACTGCATTGAAACTGACATTCCTCCTTATGCAAATCACCTAAGAAAGAACCGCCAACGCAGTATTCGCTCACCATCATTTCAATATAACCCTGCACCAAACATTCCACCGGCAAAGGGCTTTGCTTACGCAGATTCCCCACTTGTGCCATAGTCAGTTCGTTGGACAATCCCGCCCCCCAAAGTCCCTGTTTTGCCAAGAAGGTTAATGTATAATGATTATAAATGTTCAAACTTTGATCCGCCCAGTATTTCAGGCAGGGAAATTCTTTAGCGAGGGCAAGTAAGGAATTGTTGTTAAGATAAACATAGTCAGGTTGCAAATCCTGCCAAAGTCCAAACAAATGACGGAACAAAGGCAATTGATTTTCCTTAATAATTCTGGGGGTGGCAAAGGCAATTTCTTTACCGGCAGTGCGGGTTAATTGTACTGCTTTTTTGTAATCCTCATCCGTAATTATCTTTGTACTGAAAGCATCCCCAGCAAAAATAATCCTGTCCGCTCCCGCTTGCAAAGCATAATTAACTTTTTCCAATGTATCACAATGAACGGAAAGACCTGATTTTTTCGGTGAGGATGCAACGGGCAAGTTCTGAGGACGTAAAGATGCGTCAAATCGTTGTTTTCGTGCCGGTGCAAATTTTTGCAAGCGTTCCCTGTCCATGACCTCTACAGCCATCCTTCTTGCTTCGTTTATTTCACTGAGTGGCACCATAATCCCCTCGTCAAAATCGTATTCAATATTTGTTAAAACATATTCCGTTGTTCCGAAACGGTTAATTTGTTTGTAAATAATTTCTTCTGTCAAAGCATATTTTTGGGCCTGTTCAACTAAAAAATTCGTTTCACCCGATCCCACATTACCGTCTGCATCTGTTAGCGTAACCACAAATGGTGAACCTAAATGAGCCGAAATTTTAGCGGTGACCGGTATTTTATTAGTTTTCGTATTTCCATAAAACTGTGCCGCATAAGCCATCAATTTACTGTCTAAAGTACGAAAAACTCTGTCGTTAAGCCGCACACCTTTTGGCACAGCCAATTCCACAATTTCACCCGCTTTGGCATCCGTAATTGGCTGACCTTTGAGCAACATTTTATCAATTACCGTACCCACTCTGCCGCCGGTAGTAACCCAAAATTCCAAGCCATCTCCAAGGTGCAAATCTTTTTCTAATTTTATCTTGGCCTTGCCCCTGCCTAATTCTGTTACCCTGCCGACCAACACACCCCGATTATTGGGGCGGCGGTCGCTCATCATCTTCCGTCCGGGACGATTTTCCATGTAAGCAGTAGTAAAATCCCTATTGAAAATTTGCTTTATATTTGCCCTGTCCGTTTCACTAACCTGATAATTACCCGCTAAATAACTGTCAATGGCACGGCGGTAGCAATCCACCACCACCGCCACATATTCCGGCCTTTTCATCCGGCCTTCAATTTTATAACTGACAACACCAGTTTCAATAAGTTGCGGCAAAATGTCTAAAGTATTCAAATCCCTGGGACTTAAAAGATATTGCCCCGCATCCACATTTTCGAGTAAATTTTTTCCATCCTTATCCGTTAAAGAATAAGGCAAACGGCAGGGTTGGGCACAACGCCCCCGGTTGCCGCTCCGTCCGCCAATCAAACCGCTCATCAGGCATTGGCCGGAATAACACACACACAAAGCCCCGTGAATAAAAGTTTCTATTTCTGTATCCTGTTCACAGGCCGCACCAATTTCCTGCAAACTTAATTCCCGTGCCAGCACCGAACGGGTTAAACCAATTCCTTTGGCGAAAGCAACCCCTAACGAGTTAGTGATAGTCATTTGGGTGCTGGCATGCAGGGGGAAATCAGGAACTAAGGTTTGCGCAAAATAGACCACACCTAAATCCTGCACAATGATACCGTCCACAGAAATATTATGTAAAAATAATAAATACTCTGCCAATTCGGCAAATTCCGAATCATCAACCAGAGTATTTACCGTAACATAAATCTTTACACCGTGCAAATGTGCAAAGGTCACCGCCCGTGTCAGGGTTTCTCTATCAAAATTATCTGCGTACTGCCTTGCCCCAAAGGATTTGCCGCCTAAATAAACAGCATCCGCCCCGGCATTCACCGCTGCCTGTAAGGCCTCAAAACTTCCTGCGGGGGCAAGAAGTTCAATGTATTTTGCCCTAATCATTTTTATCGTCAGCCAAACTCAAAAGACGTTCATAGTCCTTGCGGAGATTATACAAATCCTCCGCAATTCCCAAAGCCGCCATCATCCCAAAGGCCTGGGACGGCTCCATATTTTTCCGCTTGGCAATTTTTCTGATTTTTTCATCCACAATGTCCGCTACCGCCTGAACCTCCTCAGGTTTTTGACTGGTGTTCATAGTGTGTGTAGCACCTAACAAAGTGAATTTTACAACATTATTGCTCATTATTCCCTCACAGCAATGGTGGTAACAAATTCCTCAATATTGAATTTTTCCCAACTGCGGTTGTAATGAAAATTGATATCATATTTACCGGGAGTATTAGCGTAAAAAAATAAGATTTCCTTGCCCGGTGTGCCGGTCTGTTGTTTCTCCTGCGTGGGCATAATAAAAGAAGAAGAAACTTTTATAATTTCACCCTTGGCAGGCAAATCCGCATTCCAACGGTAACCCGTAGTAGGATTGGAATCTAATTGAATAGCAAAAAGAGAATTTTTAGGGATATGCAAAATCTTTTTTTCACTCTTGCGGGTCAGGCGGGCAATCTTGAAAAGGCGGCCTGCCTCCCCAATCCGTACATTGGTAAGAATTTTGGCAAAGGGAACAAAACGATCATATTTCAAATGTCCCTTGTCTTTGAGATATACACCGCTGTCCGTAAAAATATAGGAGTCAAACTTTCCCAATGCATTGTCCATTTCCTCGTTCTGCACAAAGAATGTATAAATTGGGGCATCCACCCCCTTGGTCAAATCCAAGTTCAATGCTTTATACACAACCTTGCCCCTGTTTTGTGCTTTCAAAAGCACGGAAACCACACTGGAACGGTTCAGTTGCACGGAATAACTGAAAGTACCCGCCTGTCCAATTTGCTTCACCATTGAGCGAAGCGTATTGATAATTACTCCGTTTGACTTCCGTTCAAAATCCTCGTCAGGGCTGCCGTCAATGTAAGGGAGTATCCCTTCCGCATTAAAACATTTTGTAGGCATACTGAGTATGGTTGTATCCTGCTCTGCCAAAGCAACATCACAAAAAGAAAGACACAATAATAAGACAACAATAAACTTTCTCATGATAAATTCTCAATATATTTGATTGCTTTTTCCAATCGTTTCAAAGTTTTTTCTTTTCCTAACAAAACCATTACATCAAACATGCCCGGACTCACAGTTCGTCCCGTAAGTGCCAAACGTGTGGGTGCAATAATTTTTCCTAAACCTAAACCATTACGTTCCGCAATTTCATTATAAATTTTTTCCGTACTGGTCAAACTGAATTCACTATCATTTTGCAAGCAAGTAAAACATTCGTGCAAAACGGGCAATAATTCTTTCTTAAAAGATTTGGCAACCCCTTTAGCATCGTATTCGTCAAAATCACGGAAATAGCAGGCGGAAGCATCAATCACTTCCTGCAAGGTCTTTACCCTTACCCGCACCACATCTGCCAAATGCTTCATATAATCTTCATTGGCAGACATATAGTTTTCATCAACCAAACCGGACTTGATATAGAACGGCCGCAAATCCTGCCAAAGTGTTTCCAAAGGCAAGGAACTTAAATATTGTCCGTTCATCCATGTAAGTTTTACCGTATCATAAACAGCGGCCTTCTTGCTCATATCTTCCAGACGGAAGGCCTCCACAATTTCCTGAATATTCAAAATTTCCCGCTCATCACCGGGGCCCCACCCAAGCAAACTGAGATAATTGATAATTGCTTGGGGCAAATAGCCCTTCTCCCTAAATTCTTCCACACTGGTAGCACCATGACGTTTGCTAAGTTTGGAACGGTCAGGAGCCAAAATCATGGGCATGTGACCAAAACGGGGCGGTTCCCAGCCAAAGGCCTGATATACAAAGAGTTGTTTTGGAGTATTACTTAAATGTTCCTCCGCCCGCAAAACATGGGTCATACCCATCAAATGGTCGTCCACACAAACTGCAAAATTATAGGTGGGCATACCGTTGGACTTCATAATTACAAAATCGTCATACTGGGTCAAATCAAAATTAACATCCCCGTGAATCAAGTCCTGCACCACAATATTACCTGTGGCAGGAATTTTCAGACGGATGGAGTATTTTTCACCGGCAGCAATCCGCTTTTGACATTCTTCTTCTGACAAGTCACGGCAGGTACGGGCATAACGGAAGGGGATTTTCGCAAGCCGTTGCTTTTCCCGTTCCGCCTCTAATTGCTCAGGAGTGCAGAAACAACGGTAGGCCTTGCCTTCATCCAAAAGTTCTTTGGCATACTTGCGATATAACTCCAACCGTTCCGTTTGTGCATAAGGTCCGCAGGGACCACCAACTTCAGGTCCTTCGTCCCAAGTAATTCCCAACCAACGCAAGCTGGTCAAAATCTGACTGACACTGTCTGCTTTCAGGCGGTCAATATCCGTATCTTCAATTCTCAAAATTAATTTACCGCCCATTTTCTTGGCAAAAAGCCAATTAAAAAGAGCAGTTCTTGCTCCCCCAATGTGCAAATAGCCCGTTGGACTGGGAGCAAAACGCACCCGAACTTCACTCATTTTATTTCAATTCACTTTCTACCCGTTCCAAAATAAAACACAAATCACTTAAACGATTGATGCAAACCAATACATTCTGGTTAACACTTTCGCTTTCAGCCAAACGCAACAAATTACGCTCTGCACGGCGGGTGGTGGTTCTTGCCAAATCCAGTGCTGCCGCACCGGGTGTGTCACCGGGAATAACAAAATGTCCCAAGGGTTCTAATTTTTCGTCATAAGAATCAATGGTACTTTCAAACATTTTCACATGTTCTTCCGTGATATAGGGTTCGCCGCCAATGCTTGCCACATCCGCCATCAATGACATCAAAAGTTGTTGCACTTTGATAACAGTGGCTTTTACATCTTGACGTTGACACAGGGCACGAGCCATGCCCAAAGCGCTGGTAATCTCATCCACACTGCCATAGGCCTCAACACGGATACTTTGTTTGGGAACTCTTTGCCCAGTATAAAGGCCGGTGGTCCCTTTGTCACCGGTACGGGTATAAACTGCTGCTTTAGCCATTTTTTCTCCTTACCAATTAGAACAAAATTTCGTCTTTTTTGAAGAAATTACCGATTTCACGCTCTGCGGACTCAGGGCTGTCGGAGCCGTGAACAATGTTTTCACTCATATTCAAACCATAATCACCACGGATGCTGCCGGGTGTGGCTTCAATAGGATTAGTTGCCCCATTCAGTTGGCGTACTGCTTTAATTGCATTTTCCCCGGCAATAACCGCTGCAACCAAAGGACTGCCCGTAATAAAATCAACCAGTTCGCCGAAGAAAGGTTTTTCCTTATGCTCAGCATAGTGGAACTCTGCCTGTGCCTTGGTAACATTAATCAGTTTTAAGGCGGCAATGGTCAAGCCCTTCCGTTCAAAGCGTGCCAAAATCTCACCAATAACGTGTTTTTTGACTCCGTCGGGTTTAATCAACAATAAAGTTTTTTCCATCATAAAACTCCTTCTGCGTAACTACGCTTTTAAAATTTGTGCATATTTTTTAGCGTCCAATTCACGGACCATTTCCGTAATCAGTTTGACTGCCCCGGTGTAATCGTCCAAATGAATAACGCTTTGATGACTGTGAATATAACGGGTGGGAATACTGAAGGTCAGGGTAACAACCCCCGCCCCATGCATATGAATTCTGCCGCCGTCAGTTGCCCCGCCTTCGCTGCAACTGATTTGTGTGCGAACTTTTAATTTTTTGGCAACACTCAAAGCAAAATCACGCAGTGCTGTGTTGGGAATCATGCCCGCATCATAAACGGTGATGGCAATTCCCTTGCCGATTTTAGCGGAAGCCACATCATCCGCCACCCCCGGCGTACCTCCGGCAACACAGGTGTCAATAACAAAAGCCACATCCGGTTTCAACATATTAACAGAGGTCTGCGCCCCACGCAAACCAACTTCTTCCTGTACTGTGGCAACACCATAGACCGTGTTCTTGCCCGGTTTTTGTGCCAAGTTTTCCATAACGTCCGCCATAACCGCACATCCAATGCGATTGTCCCAGGCCTTGCCTAACAATGTCTTGCCGTCACCCATCAAGGCCATTTCTGCATAGGGAGTAACAAAGCACCCCTCATTTACGCCTAAGACACGTGCTTCCTTTTCGTCCTTGGCACCAATATCAATATACATATCCTTTTTCTGCACCACCTGACCACGCTCCGCAGGAGTAAGAATATGGGGCGGTTTGGAACATATAACACCAACTAAATCACCCTTAGTCCCATGCACTGTTACCCGCTGGCTCAGCATAACCTGCTCCCACCAGCCGCCTAAGCAAACAAATTTCAAAAATCCCTCTTTGGTAATATGCTTAACCATAAAACCAATTTCATCCATGTGGGCCGCCAGCATAATGGATGGGGCATTTTTATCCTTGCAGACATTGGTGAAAACAACACTGCCAAGTTTGTCGTAACTTGCTTCTGCCAAACCCTTCATGCGTTTCAACATCAACTCCTTCATGCGGCCTTCGTCCCCACTGACACCGCAGGTTTCACTGAATTGTTTTAACCATTCTAATTGTTTATTCATGCTCTGATACCTCTCATCTTTTTCCCTTGTTCTCTCAATAATTTGATCCTTTCAGCCGTTGATGGATGGGTGCTGAAAAGGGATTTCAAATTAGCGCCGCTGAAAGGATTGATAATAAACATGTGGGCAGTTGCCTCTGTTGCATTGGGCATAACTGCACGCTTTGCATAATTTTCAATCTTCATTAAGGCATCCGCCAAAGCATCGGGATTGCCGGAAATTTCTCCGCCCCCTTCGTCCGCCTTATATTCACGGGAACGACTTACTGCCATTTGAATAAGCATAGCGGCCACGGGTGCTAAAAGCATAACCAAAATGCTGACAATAGGATTACGGCTATTGCCGTTTTCATCTCTGCCACCGCCAAAGAACATACCCCAACGGGCAATCATAGTAATCATACTGGCCATTGTTGCCGCAATGGTACTGATCAAAATATCACGGTTTTTGATATGGGTTAATTCATGGGATAAAACCCCTTCCAATTCTTCCTGGGTCAACATTTCTGCCAAGGCAGTATTCACCGCCACTGCCGCATGTTCAGGATTACGGCCTGTGGCAAAGGCATTAGGCACATTACTCTTAATCACATAAACCTTGGGCATGGGCAATTTGGCTCTGGTAGCCAATTTCTTCACCATACCATAAAGACCGGGGGCGGTTTTTTCGTCCACCTGAATTGCCTTGTACTGGGCCAAAACCATTTTGTCGCTGTTCCAATAAGCAAATAAATTCATCACAATGGAAATTATTAACATTGTCTGAAAACCCTGCAAGCCACCAAAGTAATTACCAAGACCTGATAAAATACCTGTCAGCAGAGCCATTAAAAGTGCTGTTCTCACAATCTCATCCTTTCTCAATAAAGTAATTCATTAACTGATACGAAGGTAATCCCCGTATCTTTAAACTCTTGATAATATTTTGCCCACATGGCAACTGTATTGGGACGGGCGTGGCAAATGGCAATAGCACTGCCGTTTCTTTCTGCCAGTTCCATAACCTTATAAACCTCTTCCTTAATTGCCTCAGGATTGGTGCTATTGTCCAGGAACTTATCATTCATACAGGTCTTAACACCCATCTCCCTTGCCACATCCCGGCCGATGGTTTCGCTGTTGGTCTTGCTGTCCAGGAAGAAAAGCCCCTGTTCCTTCAAAACCTTCAACACGGTTTTCATTTGTTCCCTGTTGGCGGTAATCTTGGAACCCTGATGATTGTTCACACCCATAACACCGTACAGACCTTGCAAATGACGGCGAGTCAATTCGCTAATTTGTGAATTTGTCATTTCCGTAACAATGGTATTAGCCCCCTCACTCATGGCAGAGCGGTTAATGGGTTCCATAGGTAAGTGCAAAAGCGCCACCCGGCCTTTAGTATTTACTGCGGACAAAATGTCACTACTGAAATCCTTGTTCGGCAAAATAGAAAATGTGAAAGGAATATCAATATTTAACAAATTCCTTACTGCCTTAATGTCCGTACCGCAGTCATCAATAACAATGGCCAGTTTGCCGTTAAAATGTTTTTTCTCCGGCACAACAGGTTGTTGCTTGCCTAAATTCAAATTATTATAGAAATGAATAGTATCCGATACAAAATCCTGTTTGCCGCTGCCCGCCTTAACTTGAATGCCAACCTTGCAACGGTAACCGGGATAAGCATCCTTGTAAAGCGCATCTTCCCCTCCCAAATAGTAAAGGCCTGTACCAACTAATTTCTTCTTCAGCCAGACACCACCGGCCTCAGGGCTCATTTCTTCAGGCAAACCGACACCAATAAGCCGTTCATTGGTCTGCACCTTACCGCCGGTTTCCTTAATGGTGACTTCCTTGTTGCCATGTTCCTTTTCCACCAACTGCCAATTTGTCTGTTTTAGCAAAATGGTGTCCAAATTTCTTTGTGCCTCAATACATTTATCCACAATGGATATGGTTACGGGCTTGCCGTCCTTCTTGTCCGGGTTAAGCACATCAAGTTGTCCGCCGCCCAGCGAGAAAAACAGTCCGCCTAAAATTGCTAAAATTGCCACAAAGGCAAAACAAAAGAACCAAAATCTCTTCTTAAATTTCTTCTTCTTTTTACGTGCCATAGTTCATCCCTTCTTTCTTGTACTTACTTATATTTTAATTCATTTTATAATCAATAGCAAGTTTTTTCATTATATCTTTTACCACAAAATCATAATCTGGTTTCCTGTCCAGACAATACCAGTCAATATAATCCATATGTCTGTACCAGGTGAACTGCCTTTTGGCAAAATTACGGGTTGCCTGTTTTAGCTTGTCCACCATCTCATCCCAATGCATCCCATCTTGCAAATACCAGAGCATTTGCCGGTAGCCGATGGATTTCATACTCTGACAGTCAGGACTTATTCCCTCCGCCAAAAGTTTTTCCACTTCCTCTTTCAGCCCCTGCTCCAACATTGTATCTACACGCTGATTAATTCTTTCGTAGAGAAAAGACCGTTCCATTTTCAGTCCAAAGATCTTGGCATCATATTGCCCAGGATGTTTAACAGTGGTCTTGCCGTCCTCGCTAAATTCGTATTTTTCCAAAAGTGCCTGGATATATAAACCGGTCCCCCCGACAATAATTGGCAAATGTCCCCGGCCATTGATTTCTGCAATCAATCTTGCGGCCTGCTGCTGAAACCGATACACATTATAACGTTCATCCGGCTCCAAAATATTTATCAAATGATGGGGTACGGATTGTAATTCTTTTTCGGAGGGCTTGGCGGTACCGATATTCATTCTGCGGTACACCAGCATACTGTCCCCGCTGATTATTTCCCCCTGTAATTTTTTCGCCAGGGCAATCCCCACTTTACTCTTGCCCGTGGCGGTGGGACCAAGAATTACTGCTACCCTTTCTTGCATCTTAAAATTACACCATATTTCACACTGCTATACCTGCCACCCATAAAAATGGTGCAGCCCAAATCCCGCAAGTATTTGATGTAGCGTTCCTTCACCACCACCCTGGGTGCCCGTTCCAAGGCCAGTTGAATAATTTCCGGCGTAAGTTTGGACTCATAAGCCAAGTCCCGTAACGGCTCCATATTGCTGGAACTTTCCACCGGTGTTTCAAACATGGGGTCAAAATAAATAACATCATATTCTTCCATACGGGTTGACAAATATGTTGCCGCATCCGCCCGCACAGCCACAATTCTGCGTAAAGCGGCGGTCAAATCTTCGTCCTTAGTATCGTAGGTCTTCAAACCGTTCTGTACAACAAAATGCAAAAGTTCACTTGCTTCCAAACCCACCACTTTTCCTGTTGAACCTACCATATAAGAGGCAATCGCCGCATCCGCCGCCAAACCCAAAGTGCAGTCCAAAACCCGCATACCCGGGTGCAAATCCATTGCCTCCGCCATGTAGTCAACCTGACCTTTTTTGATGTTCTCAATTCTGAGTTGGGCCATACTGGGATGATAAAAAAATTTATGTCCCTTGCAATAAACCTTTGGTCCCTGTGAGGTTGCCAAAAGAATGGCATCCACCTCATATTCCTTTTTCAGTTTGTCCAAATTCCAGTTGTTCCGAATAATCATTGGCACCTGCAAAGCCCTGGCCCAACGCTGAGCCGTTCCCAGTAATTCTTCCTGATTATCCCGAGTAGTGGTAACAATAAAATCCATTCTTAAAATCCCGTCCTTTTAAACATTTTATATAGTTCGTCAGTTGTAATCTCAATCATGCAGGGTCTGCCGTGAGGGCAAGTGAAGGGATGAGTAGTATTCAGCAGTTGCATAATCAATTCCCGCATCTGCCGCATATTCAATTCCAACCCTGCTTTAATGGCCGCCTTGCAGGCCGTCATGTGCAGAACTTCCGCCCTGAGTTCCGCAGGATTTATATTGCGGTTATCCCGTAAATACTTGGCTATTTCCTGTAAAAATTCTTCCACTTTTTCATTGGTAATATCCACGGGCAAGGCATTTATGCGTAAAACCTTTTCTCCTCCTGCCTCCGCATCCACACCCAATTCCAAAAGTGCTTCCCTGTTCTTTCCCATAAGTTCCACATCCTCTGCCTCCATATCCACATAGATGGGAACCAACAGGGGCGTTACATCCACCTTGCCGTGACTGAGGACTAATTTATCGTAAAGAATCCTCTCGTGGGCGGCGTGCTGGTCAATCAAGAACAAACTGGTGGCGGACTGGGCAATAATGAAAGTCCTGTCCACCTGGCCAATGGGCCAAATTTGCAAATTACTTTTCTCCTGCCCCTCTTTGTTCACTTCTATAATTTCTTCTTTGTGTATTTCTTCCGCAACCTGACCAAAAGGAATAAAACTTTCTTTTACTTCCATTTGTTCCATAACTGTCGGCTTAAAAATCGGCACTTCTTCATACACCGCATTATGATTGCTTTCAATCACCCTGTCAATGGGCTTCGCCACAGGGGGTGTCTTGGCCTCATTGGGCTTTGTCAACGCCTTGTCCAAAGCGTGATATACCGCCCGGTAAATTACACCCTCATCGGAAAACTTTACTTCTGCCTTTTGCGGATGCACATTCACATCCACGCTTGCCCTGTCCAATTCCATTTGCAATACCGCAAAAGGAAAACCGCTCTTGGGAATCATGGACTGATACGCATGGGAAATGGCCTTGCTTATCATAAGATTGGAAATATAGCGACCATTGATAAAAATACTTTGCCATTGACGGGTATTCTTCAACAGGGTGGGCTTGGAAATATAACCGCTTAATTTCACACCCTCAAATTCATAATCCACAGGCAACAAATTATCCGCTACCGCTGCTCCGTACAAAGAACGGATAGCGGTCTTCAAATCCCCGTCACCGCTGGTAGCCAGCACTTCTTTATCACCATTCAATAATTTGAAAGCCACATCCGTTCGCCCCAAAGCCAATTTGCTCACGGTTTCCGTAATATGCCGCAATTCGGTTGGCACACTTTTCAAAAACTTACGCCGGGCAGGCACATTGTAAAAAAGATTTTCCACAACGATGGTAGTGCCAAGATTAGCGCCAGTTTCTGACACCTCTGCCGTTCCGCCACCATCAATTTTAATGGCAGTTGCCATATCCGCATCACTGGTACGAGTAACAAGAGAAAAATGAGAAACACTGGCAATACTGGGCAAGGCCTCACCTCTAAAACCAAGCGTGTAAAGGTTTAGCAAGTCCTCTGCTGTACGCAGTTTGCTGGTGGCATGACGCAACACTGCGGTTTGGGCATCATCCTTAGTCATTCCACTGCCGTTATCCGCCACCCGGATATATTCCGTGCCACCTTCAAAAACCGTAACCTCCACTTTGGTTGCCCCTGCATCCAAAGCATTTTCCACCAATTCTTTCACCACAGAGGCAGGGTTCTCCACCACTTCCCCAGCCGCAATTTGATTGGCAGTTATTTTGTCTAATATTTGAACCTTATTCATTCTCCGCTTTCCTTCTTCGCCAAGTCCTGCAATTTAACCAAAGTATTCAGTGCCTCAATGGGTGTCAAACTCATGACATCAATTTGTTTCAACTGACGGCTTACTTCACTTTCGCCAAACAACCCTATTGCCCCATCATCTTGACTGAATAAAGATACACTTTGCTTATTGTCCGCTGTATATTCCGAACTATCATATTCTTTCAAATGTTGCTCTGCCTTTTCCAAGACAGCGTTGGGCAAACCGGCCAGACGAGCCACATGAACCCCATAACTCTTGTCCGTACCACCGGGCACAATTCGGCGTAAGAACACTATGCTGTTACCCCGTTCCTTAACCGCCACGCTGTAATTCTTCACCCCAGTCAATTCCTGCTCCAGAGCAATCAACTGGTGATAGTGGGTGGCAAAAAGGGTCTTGGCATGAATCTTATCATGGATATATTCCAACACCGCCCGGGCGATACTCATCCCGTCAAAGGTACTTGTTCCACGCCCCACCTCGTCAAGAATAACCAAAGAACGCTTGGTGGCAAAACGCAAAATAGTTGCCACTTCGTTCATCTCCATCATAAAAGTGGACTGACCGCTTGCCAAATCATCACTGGCACCCACACGGGTAAAGATTCTGTCCACTGGGCAAATATTAGCCCTACGGGCAGGAATAAAAGCACCGATTTGCGTGAGCAAAACCAAAATTGCCACCTGCCGCATATAGGTTGACTTTCCCGCCATATTGGGGCCCGTCAAAATAATCATTTGTTCATCCTTATCATTCAAATTAACATTGTTGGGAACAAAGATTTCCTTCTCCAAAAGCCGCTCTACCACAGGATGCCGCCCGTCCGTAATCTTGATTTCCCCCTGATTATTCAGTTCGGGACGAATGTAATTATATTTGAAAGCAGCCACTGCAAAACTCAACAGGGCATCCACATGGGCGATAGCATCCGCCGTGGCCTGCAATATAGCAGTTTCCTGTTGCACTTTGGCCCGCAATTCGGAAAACAAATGATATTCCAGTTGCTCAATCTTTTCCTTCGCACCTAATATTTTATTTTCAAACTCTTTTAATTCCGGCACGGTGAAACGCTCCGCATTCACCAGTGTCTGCTTCCGCACAAAATTAGCCGGCACTGCATCTGCCTGCCCTTTGGACACCTCAATAAAATATCCGAAAACCTTGTTAAAGCCCACTTTCATGGTCTTAATTCCGGTTTCCTCTTTGACCTTCGCCTCAAAATTCTGCATCCATGTCTTGCTATCATTGGAGATTGTCCGCAACTCGTCCAATTCCTGATTATAACCGTCACGAATCATACCCCCTTCACGAACGGAAAAGGGCGGCTCATCCACCACCGCACGGCCGAGCAAATCCCGCAGTTCCTCGTGTAAAGAAATGGCAGAAAAATATTTATGTGCCAACCCACACTTACAATTACCTAAAATCTGCTTAATATCCGGCAGTTCCAAAAGAGAAACCTTCAACGCCAATAAATCCCGTGCGTTGGCAGTACCAACCTCCAAACGGGAAACAATCCGTTCCAAATCACGGACGGATTTCAAACGCTCCAATAAAGCGGAACGCAAATTCATATCCTTATAAAGTTCCTCAACCATATCCTGACGGGCATAAATCTGACTCAAATCCATAAGAGGACTTTCAATATAATTGCGTAATTTTCGCATTCCCATTGCGGTAGCGGTAAAATCAAGCACGTTAAGCAAAGTTCCCCGCTTGCCGCCGTCCGCCATATTCCGTACCAGTTCCAAATTACGGATAGCCGTAGCATCCAATTGCATTAAGTTTTCCTGCTTAATCTCCTGCAATTTCCGCAAGTGATTAAGATTTGTCATAACTGTGGCGTGAAGGTAACTCAACAATCCACGGACAGTACGCCGTACCAAATCGCTAACCTCTATTTGGGCAAAATGTTGCACATAATAATCCGTCCCGTCCTGAGTGAAACTCTTATTGATTAAACATTCAGGAATCTTGGTTTTTAACCAGTTTTCAAACTCGTTCCAGTTGGCAATCTCCCCACCCAACACCAATTCCGCAGGGTGCAATTTATAAAGTTGCTCACTTAAAAGACCAAGTCGTTCTTTGCCCTTAGCCGTGAACCACAAACAATCGCCGGTGGAAACATCCGCCGTAGCCAGACAAACCTCATCCCCGTCTTCCAAAAGATAAACCAAATAACGATGCTGACCATCCTCCAGCACCTGCTCACTAAGTGCCGTACCCGGGGTAATAATCCGCACCACCTGACGGTCAACAACAATACCCTGAGCATCCTTCGGGTCTTCCGTCTGCTCGCAAATGGCAATCCGATAACCCTTCTTCACCAGTTTGGCAATATACCCCTCAACCGCATGATAAGGCACACCGCACATGGGCATATCCCCATTGCTGTTGCTACGCTTGGTTAGGGTCAAATTCAATTCCCTGCTGGCAATCACAGCATCATCATTAAACATCTCATAAAAATCGCCCAAACGGAAGAACAAAAGTTCATCCTTGTGCTGATTTTTAACCGCCATATATTGTTCCACCATAGGAGTTAACTGGCTCATTTTCTATCCTTTCAAAAATTTATTATATTCCGATGATTAAAAATATAAAGTCCGAACTATGCGAACTGTATTTTCCCGCCCAGGCGTGGGCGGGGTGGATTGCCTATAGGAACATAGAAAGGCAAGACGGGGTGGGTCGCTCTCTCCGACTGAGAAACAAAACCTAACATAATACTAACTATTGCTATAATCACAGGAACATTACACCGAAATTTATAACTTCTAACTTACAACTTATAACTACAAGTGAGCGACCCCACCACCAGCCACCGAAAAACTGTCGCTGGTCCCCCGCCCCACGCCTGGGGCGGAAAAAATTTCTCACTCTGCCAACTTTCCTGAAACCTGACACCTGATACCTTAATTACACATTATATCTAATCCCTGGAACATCTTACCTCAATTACTAATTACTCATTACTAATTACTAATTCCTTTCAGTAGCCAAGTTTGTGCCGTTTCAATCTTCACCTGCACTGCTTCCCCATCTTGATATGTTTTACCCTCGCAGGGCCACAACACCAACTTGTTTTCCCTTGTTCTGCCATTCCAAATGTTCTTATTTTTTGAAGGGCCTTCGGCAAAGACCTCCACCGTCTTACCCACTAACGCTTTATTCTTTTCCAAACTAATGGAATTTTCCAATTCCATCAAACGGTTCAAACGCTCCTTCTTTTCTGCCAGCGGAATTTGATTCTCCATCCTGGCAGCAGGAGTGCCGCTCCGCTTGGAATAAATAAAAGTGAAAGCCGCATCAAAACCAACTTCCTTAACCAAAGCAAGGGTATCTTGAAAATCCTTTTCCGTTTCACCGGGGAAACCCACAATAATATCCGTGGTAATCGCCGCATCAGGGACATAATGACGGACTAACCCAATCAAACGCAGATAATCCTCACGAGTATAGCCCCTATTCATCCGGCGTAAAATCTCAGTAGAGCCGGACTGTACTGGCAAATGAAAATGATGGGAAATATGCTTGCTCTCTGCCACCACTTTGATGACCTCTTCCTGCATATCCCGTGGGTGGCTGGTCATATAATGGAGCCGCTCCACGCCCTCAACAGTATCCACACTGGCAAGCAATTTGGCAAAAGCATTTTTCTCCCCAAATTCCTTACCATAGGAATTAACATTTTGCCCTAAAAGCGTGAACTCTTTATACCCCTGTTCAACCCCTTGGCGGACTTCCGCAATGATATTTCCCGCACTGCGGCTCCGCTCCCTGCCCCTAACATAGGGAACAATACAATAGGTACAAAAATTATTGCAACCATACATAATGGGAATCCAAGCATGGAACAAGGATTTACGCACCCTCTGCCCCTCAAACTCCGCATCATCAACACGCAAATCACAAAAAATGGATGGTAATTTTTTAACCCTTCTCTTTAAATCACTGGAACTTCTTTCCTTAATTCCGCATTCCGCATTCCGCATTTCGCATTTATTTTTAAGATATTCCCGAAGCACCTTGCCAAAAGAATCTACATAACTTGTACCAATAACCAAATCAACTTGAGGATGCTTCTTACGAAGGTTATCCCCATCCTTTTGTGCCATACAACCGGCAACGCAAATAATTACATCGGGGTTGGCGGACTTCACTGCCTTAAGTTCACCAATCTTGCCCGCAATGCGTTTTTCCGCACTCTCACGGACACAGCAGGTATTTACCAAAATAATATCTGCTTCGTGAAAATCATCTATTACTTTGTAGCCCAATTCCTGAAGTTGACCGGCATAATGCTCCGCATCGCTTTCATTCATCTGGCACCCATAATTCAAAATACAATAAAAATTATCCATACAAAATCAACCTATAGTGCTTTTTCTCCTTAATAAGTATATATTATACAACATATATAAGCACATAGCAATAAAAGAAATGAAAATCTTAAAACTTAAGAAGAACTGACCCTCTTCATTCCGAATCCTAATTCCTTAATCCTGAAAACCCTATTTAACCAACTTCTTATAACAAAACAACGTCGCCCTGCAATCTTCCAAACTATCATGGGCACTAAAAGCAAAACCGAAATGCTTGGCACAATCTATCAACCTGTGGCGACCATAACACCTGCACATATACATCTCCATTACATCAATAATTTTGGCGTGAATCTTAATCCTTAAGCCCCACCGGGCAAAATTGTTTTCAATCATCCGCATATCAAACTTTGTGTTGTAGCCAATTATTTCATCCGCATTTTCCAAAATATCCCGCAAGGTTTCATAAAGTTCCGGCAAAACCTTTGCATTCTCAACCATCTTCGGGGATATATGATTGACTCTTTCCGCCATAGGCCATATCCTATGCCGCACTGGTTTGCAATAAGTATTCAAAACCGTATTCCCATACAAATCAATAATGGAAAATTGCAAAATCTCAGCAGAATTAGAAATACCCGTTGTTTCCGTATCTAAAACAATTTGCTTAGGATATTTACTTTGCAAAATGCTCATAATTCCTCCTTACATAGACATGACAATCATAACACTTTTTGACGAAACACACATCTTTTTTATTTTGATAATTTAACTATACCACAAATCATCAGTTAAATGTAATACAAAACAAAATTTTTTTTATAATCACAGGAACATCTTACCATAATTTCTCATTACTAAGTAAGGGCAAAGGATTCAGGAATCAGGATACAGGGAAAGTACGATAAGAATTAGAAATGTGAATTGTGAAATGTGAAATGAATGTAAAAAGTTCCTGTGATTATATAACAAATTACAGGAACATAAATAGCCCCCGCCTTTGCGGGGGCTGTCGCTTTTAGGAACGTGGTTGCGACTGGGGGTGCGGATTACGCAGAAAACTTGTCACTCTGTGCTGACATTGTGCAAAGCGATGCTTTGCCCGGGTGCGGAACCTTGCCTACGGAAAGAACCCGTCCCCCTACAATCTCTGCCATCCTTTCCTGCTATAATCACAGGAACATATTACCATAACTTTAAAATTTAAGATTTTATCTTTTCATTAGTGACAACCTAATTGCTCACCCCACCACCGACCTTAAAAACTGTGTCGGTCCCCCGCCCCTTTAGGTGCGGACGAGGGTTCGCATAACCCCGCACACCCGAAACCTAAAATATAATCACAGGAACATCACACCATAATTACTCATTACTAATTACTCATTACTAATTAACCTAAAGCACCCTGCACGCCCCAACGTACCTTGGTTTCCAATAGACATTGGCTAATTCTGCAATGGCTACGCCTGTGCTG
>JAZLLX010000003.1:0-1007 GCA_045598345.1 Acidaminococcaceae bacterium
TGCTTTGAGTGCGATTTAGTAACCTGGAGTGGCGAAATTTTACAGAATGTACAAAAATGTGGCGTAGGGAAGAAGTTGTGGCGGTGAAAACTTACTGTACGCCCGAGGCTGGAGTGGTGCGAAGCAGCTGAGCGGAGCGAAGCCGGCCGTAGGCAAGCCACGGAAGGCGAGTAGGTGACTGAACTGGCGCCATATTATATAGAAGAAAAGGTGAAAAATGAAAAACGTTGGATATTATAACGGGAAAATTGGGCCGATTGAGGAAATGACTGTTCCTATGAATGACCGCGGGATGTTTTTTGGGGACGGGGTTTATGATGCGACTATTGCGGCCAACAAAAAGATGTTCAAGCCGGATTATCATATTGACCGTTTTTATAATTCTATGAAGGCTGTGGAAATTGAGTTTGACAGGGATAAGGCGTGGTTAGCCGGGGAACTGCAAAAGTGTATTGACTTGTGTGATTCTATGGGGCCGCTGTTTGTGTACTGGCAGGTGACTCGTGGAACTGCACTGCGTAGTTTTAATTTTCCTATGGGGAAGCCTAACCTGATGATTTACATTTTTGAAGCTGGACTTACCGACCTTCGCAAACCTTGGAAAGTTATTACTGTGGAAGATACCCGTTTTTTGCATTGTAATGTTAAGACGCTGAATCTGCTGCCAGCGGTGCTTGCCAGCGAAAAGGCTAAGAGGAACGGTTGCCAGGAAGTGATTTTCCACCGCGGAGAGCGGGTTACTGAATGTGCTCACAATAATGTTCATATTATAAAAGATGGTGTTTTTATTACGCCGCCGCTGGATAATCTGATTTTGCCGGGAACTGCCCGCCGTCATATTCTGGAGCTTTGCCGTGCCAACGGTATTCCTTGTGAGGAGCGTGCCTTTACTCTGGAGGAACTTTTTGCCGCTGATGAAGTTTTGATTACCTGTGCGGCAACTTACGGCGTGCCTGTTTGTGAAATGGACGGCCGTGCTGTTGGCGGTAAAGACGGAAAGACTTTGC
>JAZLLX010000004.1:0-1055 GCA_045598345.1 Acidaminococcaceae bacterium
GATGGACGATTTTGAAGTTTTTCATAACAGTACCTTCCTTTCTTTGCAACACCATTATACCACGGGAAAAAGTGAAAAACAAATGTGCAAAACCCGAACGCTGTAAATAGGCATGAATTAGTGACTCTCCGAAATTTTTGATGTATGTTCCTATTAACAGTTGTTCGGCGATATTCGTTCTACCGAATGATTGTAAACGGTGTTTTTCGCACCGGAAAAGTGTGTTTTGGATAGAAAAAAGCCCCAAAACATAATGTTTTGAGGCTCTTTTTGGCTCCCCCTACTGGACTTGAACCAGTGACACCCTGATTAACAGTCAGGTGCTCTACCGACTGAGCTAAGGAGGAATATGGGCGATTTGCGCTAACAAATCGCATTTTTGTGTCCTTTTTAACTCAAATCGTGCGGTGCTAACCATCTCGGTTGCACTACCGACTGAGCTAAGGAGGAATATTAAATTAAGAATTAAGTTTGAACCGGTGACACCCTGCAACATTCGACGAAGTCAAAATTAACAGGCAGGTGCCATCCGCGCCGGCGGATTAACCGACATGAGTTAAGGAGGAATATTAGTTAGCAAAAATTAAACGAAACAGCAAAACAAAGAAAGGGCTTCAATGTTTTGCTGTTATGTGTTGGCATTGACCTATCTTCCCGGACCGTCGCCAGTCGAGTATTGTCGGCACGGCAGAGCTTAACTTCCGTGTTCGGAATGGGAACGGGTGGACCCTCTGCGCTAAAAACACCAACTCTGTGTCAGCACTGACCTATCTTTCCGGACCGTCGCCAGTCGAGTATTTTCGGCACAGCAGAGCTTAACTTCCGTGTTCGGAATGGGAACGGGTGGGCCCTCTGCGTTAATAGCACTGACTAAGTTCAGTTTTTACCGAACTTATGAACATTTGTGAGGAAGCAAAGTTCAGGGAAGTCAGTTACCTGCACCTTTAGCTCAGTTGGTAGAGCAACTGACTCTTAATCAGTGGGTCCCCGGTTCGAGTCCGTGAAGGTGCACCATGGCCCGTTGGTCAAGTGGTTAAGACAGAGGCCTCTCACGC
>JAZLLX010000005.1:0-38164 GCA_045598345.1 Acidaminococcaceae bacterium
TATAATCACAGGAACATCCTACCTTCCCTAATCCCTAACCTCTAACTCCTAATCCCTATTTATAATCATCGGAACATTTTACCATATTTGTCTTTTATTCTTTGTTCTTTGACATTTATTCTTATCGCAGCGAGCGACCCCACCACCAGCCACCGAAAAACTGTCGCTGGTCCCCCGCCCCACGCCTGGGGCGGAAAAAGTTCGCACTCTGCCAACTTCCCCCCCTAATTCCTAAATCCTGATTCCTTTATCCTGATTTTAATCACCGGAACATCCTACCATAATTACGCATTGCGAATTACGCATTACGCATTAAATCACAACCACCACATCCACATTCTCATGGTCAAGCACAACCTGTACCTCATCCCCTGCTTTAATCTGCCCGGAGATGATTTTTTTGCCTAAAATGTTTTCCACCGTATGCACAATAAGCCGTTTCAAGGGTCTTGCCCCGAATGCCGGGTCAAAGCCGGTCTTTGCCAAATATGCCACCGCTTCATCCGTTACCCCAAGTTTGATTTGGGTCTGCTTTGCCAGCCGCACTCCCAATTCCTTCAAAATGAGTTGCACAATATTCTTAATCTCTTTTTCGCCCAAAGCGTTAAAGGTAATAATGTCATCCACCCTGTTCAAAAACTCCGGACGGAAGAACTGCATCAGCATCTGCTGAATCTTTTCCCTGCCCATCAACCCCTGTGCCATAATCTCCTGACTGCCAAGGTTGCTGGTCATAATAATGATGGTGTTCTTAAAGTCCACAATGCGACCCTGTCCGTCCGTAAGCCGTCCGTCATCCAACACTTGCAAAAGTACATTGAATACATCGGCGTGGGCCTTTTCAATTTCGTCCAACAAAATTACACTGTAGGGATGGCGGCGGACTGCTTCTGTCAGCTGACCACCTTCCTCATAACCCACATAGCCCGGAGGCGCCCCAATCAGTCGGGTAACGCTGAATTTTTCCATATATTCGCTCATGTCAATGCGAACCATATTCCGTTCATCGTCAAAAAGCACCTCTGCCAAGGTCTTGGCAAGTTCCGTTTTGCCAACACCAGTAGGCCCCAAGAATATGAATGAACCAATGGGACGGTTGGGGTCTTTAATCCCTGCTCTGGCACGGATAACCGCCTCACTCACCGCATTTATTGCCTCATCCTGGCCAATCACCCGTTCATGCAAAATCTCTTCCAAATGGGAAAGTTTTTCCCTTTCACCCTGTCCCAAGCGGCTTACGGGAATGCCCGTCCAGGTTGCCACAACTCTTGCAATATCTTCTTCGTCCACTTCTTCACGGAGCAGTTTGTTGCCGCCGCTGCCGCCGCTCAATTCTGCCAATTCTTTTTGCAAAGCGGGAAGTTTGCCATATTGCAATTCTGCCAGTTTATTCAGATTGTATTCCCGCTCTGCGGTTTCCATTTCCTGTTTTACCGCATCAATCTGGCGTTTCACTTCCCGGACACGGGTAATGCCCTGCTTTTCGCTTTCCCAGCGTTTTACCAGTTCATCCGTATCGCTACGCATTTTTTTCAACTCTTCCTGCAATTTGACAAGACGGTCATGGGATGCCGCATCGTCCTCTTTTTGCAATGCCTGTTCCTCAATTTCCAGTTGCAAAATTCTCCGCTTGCCCTCATCCAGTTCTGCCGGCAGGGAGTCAATTTCCGTACGCAAACGGGCAGCCGCCTCGTCCACCAAATCAATGGCCTTATCCGGCAAAAAGCGGTCATTGATATATCTGTCGGAAAGCACCGCCGCACTCACCAAAGCCGCATCCTTAATCCTGACCCCGTGATGCACTTCGTACCGCTCACGCAAGCCACGCAGCACGCTGATGGTGTCCTCCACGCTGGGGGGATTGACCAGCACGGGCTGGAAACGCCGTTCCAAAGCACTGTCCTTTTCAATATATTTTCTGTATTCATTCAAAGTTGTGGCACCAATGCAACGGAGTTCGCCCCTCGCCAACATGGGTTTCAGAATGTTACCCGCATCCATAGCCCCTTCTGCGGCACCGGCACTGACCACAGTGTGCAGTTCATCAATGAACATAATGATTTGCCCTGCACTTTCCGTTACCACTTTCAAAACCAGTTTCAGCCGTTCCTCAAACTCACCCCGGAACTTTGCACCTGCCACCAATGCCGCCAAATCAAGGGCATAGAGGGTTTTGTTCTGCAATCCCTCCGGCACATCCCCCGCAATAATTCTTCTTGCCAACCCTTCCACAATGGCTGTCTTGCCCACCCCCGGCTCACCAATCAGCACCGGGTTATTCTTTTTGCGGCGGCTCAAAATTTCCACCACCCGGCGGATTTCCTCATCCCTGCCAATCACCGGGTCCAGTTTGCCGTCCTTTGCCCTCTGCGTCAAATCCTGACCGAATTTTTCCATAATCTGTTGCTTTTGTTCATTAGTTAATTCTTGTGCCATTTTCATCACCTCATTCATTCTCAATTTAAAAGGTTGTGGAATCCAACCACAACCTTATTATAATCGCTTAAAGTCAAAAAGTCAAACATTTTTTATTTTTTTTGACTATTTGCAAAATTAACCGCAGAAACAGCATTAGGGGCATAGGCATCCGCCCCGATTTTGGCCGCATATTCCGCCGTCAGCACTGCCCCACCAACCAATATTTTACTATTTATATGGGCGTTTTTAAGGGCAAGAATAGTTTTTTCCATAGCCGGGACAGTGGTTGTCATAAGGGCGCTAAGGCCTATTACCAAGGGGTTTTCCTCCTGTGCCGCCTGTACAACTTTCCCCGCCGGCACATCCTTGCCCAAATCCACAACCCGAAAACCGTAATTTTCCATTACTGCCTTCACAATGTTTTTGCCGATGTCGTGAATATCCCCTTCCACCGTAGCCAAAAGCACAGTAGGGCCTTGTTCCTTGTTGCTGCCAACCTGTTGTTTAATAATTTCAAATGCCGCTTTGGCAGCGTCCGCACTCATCAGCAACTGGGGCAGAAAGACGGTTTTCATTTCAAAACCAACCCCAACTTTATTAAGGGCCGGAATCAAACGGTTGTTCACCAAATCCATCGGTGCAGTGGACGCCAGTTCTTTAGCGGCGGCAGTTTTCGCCGAATCCACCAGTCCCTGTACAATAGCGTCATATAAAGATATTTCCCGTACCTTTACCACAGGTATATTTTTTTGCTCACCTAATTTATTTGTCAAATCCCGCAAATTTTTGACGTGACCGCCCAACGCTCGATATGCGTAATAGGTGTCCAGCATCATTTGTGTTTGAGGATTGATAATGCCTAATGACAGGCCCGCTTCTAAAGCCAAGGCAAAGAAAGTGCTGTTCACCTGTGCCCGATTAGGCAGACCGAAAGAGATATTGGAAACCCCAAGCAAAGAACGGATGCCCCGTTTTTTCAACGCCTTCAAAACACTTAAAACTATTTTGGCATTGTTCTGGTCCGCACCAATGGTGAGGGCAAGCGGATCCACAATAATCCGTTCCTTGCCGATACCGTACTCTGCCGCCCTTGCCAAAATTTTATCCACCAGAGCCAGCCGTCCTTCCGCCGTATCCGAAATGCCTTTGTCATCAAGAGTGAGGGCAATCACAGTTGCACCGTATTTGGCAACCAGGGGCAGGACTGTATCCAAACTTTTGGCAGAGGCATTAACGGAATTCAAAAGGGGAATACCATTATACACCCGCAATGCCTTTTCCGCCGCCACCGGATTGGCTGTGTCAATTTGCAAAGGAATATCCGTAATGCCCTGTAAGGTTTGCACCACCTGCGGCAATAATTCTTCCTCATTAATACCGGGCATCCCCACATTCACATCAAGGATATGAGCGCCTGCGTTCCCCTGCTCCAAAGCCAGCCGGCAGATATAATCTAAATCCTTATTCTTCAAAGCGGTCTGCAAGGCCTTTTTTCCCGTGGGGTTTATCCGCTCCCCAATAATTTTCGGGTCATCATCAATCACAATTGTTTTGGCAAAACTGCTGCAAGATGTGAGTTTGTTTACCTTCCGTGTAACAGGTGAACACTCTTTGCAGGTTTGCACAAGTTCCGCAATATAGCGTGGATTTGTGCCACAACAACCGCCCAACAAACTTGCCCCCAAGTAAATCAATTCCCTGCTCAAAGCGGCAAATTCCTGCGGTTCCACATCATAAACGGTCTTGCCGTTAACTTCTTTTGGCAGTCCCGCATTGGGATTAACAATAATAGGAATGTTGACCTTTTTCGAAATTTGAGCCACCAAGTATTTCAACTGTTCCGGCCCCACACCGCAGTTAAAGCCAACCGCGGCTACGCCCAATCTTTCCGCCAAACAGCAGGCGGTCACTGCATCCGCCCCGTTCAGCATCCGTCTGTCCTTGTCAAAAGTGAAGGAAGCAAAAACAGGCAAGGAACAATTTTCCTTAGCCGCCAAAATTGCCGCCTTCATTTCCAAAGTGTCACCCATTGTTTCAATGAGCACCGCATCCGCCTCTGCCGCACCTGCACGGATAATTTCCGCAAATAGTTCCACCGCTTTTTCAAAGGGCAAATCCCCATAGGGCTGCAAAAGTTTTCCCAAGGGACCAATGTCCAAACAAACAAAAGCATCAGGGTAATCCTGCATCGCCGCCCGGGCATTGCCTATTGCCGTTTGCACAATCTCCGTCAAATTGTATTCCGTCCCCTGAAACTTCAAACTGTTGGCGCCGAAGGTACAGGTCTTAAGCAACCTTGCCCCTGCACGCAAATATTCCTTGTGAATATTTTGCACCACCTCAGGATGCAAGATATTCCATGTTTCAGGAATTGTGCCGGATTTCAGTCCCTGCTTTTGCAGTTCCGTTCCCATGGCACCGTCAAAGAACAATATTTTTTTGCCGATTAAATCTGCTAATTTCATTTTCTGTATAAACAATTTTCCAAACCGCAAATCTCACAACTGGAATGCACGTTGCTCTTTTCCCGGCTGAGACCCACCACCGCCGTTATACTTTTCACCGGAGCCATCATACAGGACTCCGTCAAGGTCAGGCCGATTTTGGCACAATCCATAATTTGAAAAAATTTCTTTTGTTCCGTCAACTCCCAATCACCGTAACCGGGAGAAAATCTTGGCAGTTGTACCAGTCCCTCCGTAACATAATCTTCCAAGACCTGATTACTATAGGTTTCAATAAGAGACGCCGCCACTGCCTGAGCCGCATTGCCCTCCGCCAAAGAGTTCAGCATAATCCGTTTCAATGCCCCGTCCACCTTCGGGCCGAGAGTCGCCGCAAAAAGTAAAACTTCTTCACAACCCTTCAGGTATTCTGCCAGAGATGCGGACTTGAAAAAGATTTCCCCCACCTGCACCCCGTCCGGCCAAATATCGCAATTCATTCGTTTAATCAGATGCCGTGCCTGCACTTCGTTACGCAGTTTGAGATAGACCAAATCACAGAGATCGGCCGCTTCCCTGTCATCTTCTCTTGCACACATAAGCCGCAGGGCTTCCTTTTGATTGTAAATCATCCTAAAATCTCCGAAAGATTTTTTATAATGCCGCCCACAATGTCCGGCTTGTTCATGGTGTAAATATGCACATTGTGAAAACCGTTCACAAACAAATCAATAATCTGCTCCGTGGCATAGGCAATCCCCGCCTGTTTGAGGGCCGCCGGCTTTTGTTGAAATTTTTCCACCATCCGGCTAAAGTTCACAGGCAGTTTTGTACCGCTCAAAGCACAGATACGCTTAATCTGTGCCGCATTGGTCACGGGCATAATTCCCGGCACCAGCGGCACATTGATTCCTGCCTGCATCAGCCGCATGGAATAATTATAAAGAATAGTGTTGTCAAAAAACATTTGGGTTACTAAAAAATCCACCCCTGCATCCAGTTTATATTTGATATTTTCAATATCTTCGCTCAATGAATCTGACTCAGGATGGCCTTCGGGATAAGCCGCACCGCCCAAGCAAAAATCCCCCTGCTTTTTTATAAAGCAAGCCAAATCGCTGGCGTGAAGGAATGTTCCCAACCCATCCCCCTCAGGCAAATCCCCCCGCAACGCTAAAATGTTCTGCACTTTAGCGCCCTGCAATTTTTGCAGTACCTTGGTAATACTTGCTTCATCCGCACCCACGCAAGTGAGATGGGCCAAACTGGGAATATCCATACTTTCAATGGTCTGCGCCACTTCCACAGAAGTGCCAACAGTGTTGCCGCCCGCCCCATAGGTCACACTCATATAGGATGGTGCAAAGTCCGCAATCTCCGCCACAATCTGACGCATATTCTCCAGTTCACTGCCCTGCTTGGGCGGAAACAGTTCGCAGGAAATATTTATTTTTCCGTTTGCTAAAATTTCAGTTATTTTCATGATAAAAAAAGAAAAACGGAGGCGCAAGAGCGCCGCCGGTCATGTCATCCTACTTAATTATTCAATACCTTTAATGAAATCCTTTAAGAGTTGCAGTTCTTCTTCATTCAAAGTAATGCCCTTGCCCATCTTATCATGTTCCGGAGCCCAGTCACGAATGTCGTATTTGGGTTTGCCCCCGTTCCAGGACACTACATTCAACTCTTTGCGCCAACCCTTGGTGGATTCACTCAAAACACCAATGTTCTTCACAATTTCAAATGTAAATTCTTTCGGCATTTTCTTCCTCCTTTATATTTATATTCACGCTGTGCACCTTGCACATAAATCTCATGGCGGAGTGGGTGGGATTCGAACCCACGCTCGATCACTCGACTAACGATTTAGCAAACCGTCCCCTTCAGCCAGCTTGGGTACCACTCCATTAGTCATAATTTACGAAGTATATTATAGCATATTAAAATATTAAATCAACATATTTTTAATAAAATTATAAAATTTTGTCAAATGCGGCTTTAAGCACCTGTTCCACCGTCAGGTCATTCATACATCGCATATCAGAACATTTGTGCTTCATCCCACCTTTGCAACCCTCACAAGGCGGCTCCGCCCTTACCACCGTAGCATTTGCCTTATAAGGTCCGTAAAGGTCCACATGGCTGGGGCCGTAAAGCGCCACAATGGGTACTTTTTGACTGATGGCAACATGCATAGGGCCCGAATCATTGGTAATGATTAAGGAACAACGCTTCATGGCCGCCGTCAGTTGTCCCAAAGAAAATTCCCCTGTGGCTACAATGGGTTTTGTTTTCATTTTTCCCACTGCCTCATTAACCAATTCCTTATCCATACTGCCGCCGAAGAAAATAATTTTATAACCTTTTCCTGCCAAAGCATCTGCAACTTCCGCAAATCTTTCAGGTGCCCAACGCTTGGTCAGCACCGCACTGCCAATGTTGAAGCCGATGAGTTTGTCACTGTCCGTAACCTTGGCCTTATCCCAAAACTTCTGCACTGCCGCAAAATGCTCCTGCAACGGAAAGATTTCCAAACCCTCTTCTTCAATTTTTTCCACACCCAACTGTTTCAGCACATCCAAATACATAGTGGCGGCATGAAGTTTACGGTTAAGCGGAGTGAAATAATCCCAAAAAGATTTGAAAAGAAAATGGCTGGTGCCCACTCGCTGTTCCGTCTTGGTAAAAGCCGCAATAAAACTGCAACGCTCGTTGGGATGCAGGTTAATCAGCACATCATAATTTTTCTTGCTTAATCGTTTGGCGCATCTCCACAAAGCGAAAATATTATTATCCCTGCCATAGCGGTCAATAGTCACCACTTCATCCAAATAAGGATTTCCCTGCAACACATCTTTTAATTTTTCGTCACAGAGAAAAGCAATTTTCGCATGGGGGGCGGCCTTACGCAAAGAATGAATAAAGGGGGTTGCTAATACCAAGTCCCCCAAATGCATCAAAAATGTTACCAATATTTTTTTGTTGTCCAATTCAATTTTCATTCAGCAATTTGCTTTTATAGGCAGCATAAACCTCGTCCACACTAATATCATACATACAATGCCAGTCCTGACAATGTTTTTTCAAACAGCCGGCACATTTGGCGTTGCTGTGAATAATGGTCTGATTAACTCCCCCATAAGGTCCAGTACGGTCTGCTTTGGTAGGTCCATACATACAAACCAGCGGCTTTTTCAATGCGGCGGCAAAATGCAAAGGTCCGGTATCCGCACTTATATATACGGAGCAATGCTTAATTAAAGCAACCAGTTCTTTCAAAGTGGTTTGGCCGGTCAAATCAATAATTTTGTCATTTCCCACTGCTGTTACAATTTGTGAGCCCTTCACCATATCGTCCGCGCCTCCGGCAACAACCACAAATTTGCCGTCCAAAGTAATCCGTCTTGCCAATTCCACATAATATTCCACAGGCCAGCACTTGGTTTCCCAACGGGCGCCGGGTACTATGACAACATAATCTTTACAATTATAGTTTTCTAATTTGTGCAAAATCTTCTCTTCTTCCGCCTGTAAATCCGGCAAAGGAAATTCCACACTCTCCACCTTGGCGCCCAAGTATCTTGCCACATCCAAATACCGCTCCACCACGTGATCATTAAAATGCTCACCCTTAATAACTTTGCTGACAAGTCCGCTTCCTTCCCGCATTTCCGCATATCCCAAACGGTTGGAACAGCCGCTGATAAAAGCCAGTACGGCGGACTTGAAAAGGCCTTGCAAATCAATAACCAAGTCAAATTTACAAGCATGTAATTTTTTACGCATGGCAAAGAAATCCTTGATTTCCGCACAAACAGATTCCTTGTTAAAAGCAACTTTGTCAAAATAAATAACCTCATCCACCACTTGCATGGGAATGAAGTCACTGAACTGGGGATGCACCAGCCAGATAATTTTGGCATAAGGATACAATTTACGTAATTCATGCACAAAAGGCAGTGTATGAATCACATCCCCCAAAGAACTCATTTTAATTAAGAGAATGTTTTTATAGTCCAATTTTCTTCACAAACTCCAACAAACTGCCGCCCTGATACAGATATCCCCTGATGCCTGCCGCTGCGGCACATTCCACATCCTTGGGCATATCCCCTATCATAACACAATCTTCCGGCTCTAAATTATTTTCCTTTAAGCATTGCAATACCAAACCCGGTTTAGGTTTGCGGCATTCACAGTCAACCGCATATTCCTGCACCTTGCCGTCCTTGTAATGGGGACAAAAATAAAACTTTTTAATCTCCACCCCTTTGTGACTTAAATCATCATTCATGAACTGGTGCAAACCCTGCATATCTTCAACAGTAAAATATCCCCTGGCAATACCGCTTTGATTGGTAATTACATAAATGTCATAACCATGTTGTTTAAGCCACGCCATGGCCAGCGGGGCTTCAGGAGTCCAACGAAACTCCTCCCTTTTATGCAAATATCCTGTATCAACATTCAAAGTACCGTCCCTGTCAAAGAGTACTGCCTTATTTGGCATATTCGTAAAATCCTCCTGTTTTATCCAAGAGGGTACAATATTCTTCAATGGCTTCCTCAATAGGAGTAAATCCCCCGTCATAGCCCGCCTTCAAAAGATTGGTAGCATCCGCCTGGGTATAACATTGATATTTTCCTTTTAGAACTTCCGGGAAATCCACAAATTCCAATTTGCTCATAGGTGCGCCAAAGTGTTTCAACACCCCTTCCGCCAAGGTCTTGAACGGATGGGCATTACCGGTGCCGCAGTTAAAAATGCCGCTTTTCTCCGGGTGCCGCCAGAACCAAAGATTTACTTTCACCACATCTTTTACATAAATGAAATCCCGTGTATGCTCACCGGGGCCGTAATCCACAAATTTTCCCTCCGGCCCGGGACCGCCGTAAGCGCCAAAAAGACGGACTTTTCCCTCCGCCTTATATTGGTTCCACATCTGATAAACCAAAGAATTCATCTTTCCCTTGTGATTTTCCTGTGCGCCGTAAACATTGAAATAACGCAGTCCCACAACCTGAGCAGTCAGTTTGTGAGTTTCCTGATATTTCCGTAAATAATTGTCAAAAAAAAGTTTGGAGAAACCATAAACGTTCAATGCGCCTTCACATTCATGTTCTTCCCTAAAGCCCTTAATTCCTGCCCCGTAGGTAGCCGCACTGCTGGCATAAAGAAAAGGAATTTTATGTTCCTGACAGAAATGGAACAACAATTTTGTATATGTGAAATTGTTATCCATCATGTACTTGCCATTGTATTCCATTGTGTCACTGCAGGCACCCTCGTGGAAAACAACCTCAATGTCCTTATCATCATAATCACCCATCAACAAAGCATCACGAAAATCCACCTTGTCAATGTAATCCGTCACCTGGAGATTTTGAATATTCTTAAACTTTTCATTTTTAGTCAGATTGTCCACAACCAAAATATCTGTACGGCCCTCTTCATTCAAAGCCCGCACAATATTGCTGCCAATAAAACCTGCACCACCAGTAACAATTATCATAATTTGCCCTCCTTAGCAAGTTTTGCAATTTTCTCCACAACCCCGGTAGTGGAATATCCCTTTTCATAGTTTAAAATTTCCACTTTGCCGGCGTACTGCCGTCCTGCCAACTGCGATGCCTTATAATCACCGCCCTTAACCAAAATATCAGGACGAATTAACTTAATCAATTCTGTGGGAGTGTCCTGCTCAAAAAGCACCACTGCATCCACACAACCCAACGCCGCCAAAACCCTTGCTCTATCAATTTCGTGTACTAAAGGTCTGGCCTTACCCTTTAAACGCCGTACACTTTTATCACTGTTCAAACCAATAACTAAATGCTTTCCTAACGCCTTTGCTTTTTCTAAATATGTTACATGGCCAACATGAATCAAATCAAAACAACCATTAGTGAAAACAATAGTTTCACCGCAGGCATGCCATGTTGCTGCCAAATTACCAATTTCTTCCCAACTTAAAGTACGGTAACCTTTGCCTTCTTTCCGTTCTTCTTCTAAAACATCTTTCAAAAGTTCGTTGCGGTGCACAGCATAAGTACCAACTTTGGCAACCACAATGCCGCTGGCACGGTTAGCCATATAAACCGCCTGTTCCTTGCCCATGCCGCCTGCTACAGCTGCCAGCAAAGTCGCCGCAGCCGTATCACCCGCACCGCTTACATCAAACACTTCTATAGCAGTTGCAGGACTGTGAATTACCTGCTTGCTGTTCACCAAACTCATACCCTTTTCCGAACGGGTAACCACAACATTTTTAATGCCAAATTTTTTCACTGCCTGACGGGCCATAGCCACAATTTCCGCATCTTCATTAGCCCTATTTTCTCCTAATGCCTCATTCATTTCTTTCACATTGGGAGTAATAAAATCACAGCCACGATACTTCTGCCAATCATTCCCTTTAGGGTCAATCAAAACAGGAATCTTTGCCTTATGTGCCTGGGCAATAATCCATTGGGTAAAATCTTTGGCACAAACACCCTTGGCATAATCGCTGATAATAATGCCGTCCAGACCTTTTTTGAGCAAATCCAAAAGCCATTTTTGTAATGCTTTGACTTCTGCAGGCAAAAGTTCCCCTGTTTCCTCAAAGTCCATGCGTAACATCTGCTGCGCCCCGCCCACTACACGGAGTTTTGTGATAGTTTTACGTGCTTTAGATTTTACAAGCCCCTTACAGTCAATCCCCACAGAACGCATTATATCCACAAGCAGTTCACGGTTATCATCATCACCCGTAACACCGCCCATAAATACTTTGCACTGCAAACCCGCCAAGTTTGCCGCCACATTGGCCGCCCCTCCTAAAACAGATTTCGTGTCGCTAATCTTGTTGATAGGCACCGGCGCCTCAGGGCTGATACGTTTTACTTCACCACGGAAATAACGGTCTAGCATTACATCGCCGATAACCGCAATTTTCAAATTTTGAATTTTTTCAGTCAAAAAAGTGGTAATCGCAATATTTGCCATCATTCACCGTCCACTAATTCACACAAAATATGTCCTAACAAAATATGCATTTCCTGTGCCCGAGCCGTAACTTTAGTCGGCACTGCCACATTTATATCACATTCCCTTGCCATTTGCCCGCCGCCTTCAGCGGTGAACCCAACGCTGAACATGCCTTTTTGCTTCGCCAAAGCAATGGCACGGAGAACATTCTTTGAATTGCCACTGGTGCTAAACCCAATGAGCACATCCCCCTTATTGCCCAAGGCCTCCACCTGACGCTCAAAAACTTGCTCAAAACCGTAGTCATTGCCTACCGCCGTAAGAATACTGGTATCCACCGTTAAAGCAATAGCAGGCAGCCCCTTCCGTTCTTTTTGGAAACGCCCCACAAATTCCGCCGCCAAATGCTGGCTGTCCGCCGCACTGCCGCCGTTACCGCAAAACAAAACCTTGTTTCCCTTCGTAAGAGCAAGTTTTATTTCTTCAGCAATGCTTTCAATCTGTTCAGGAATTTTCCCCGTCCCCACCGCATTAGCCAAAGCCAAATGTTCCGCTAATCTTGCATCAATTGTTTTTCTCATTTATGCCTCGTCAAAAATTACAAAAAGTTGAAATAGTAATGGAAAGTCAGCTTATGGTCGTCTTTGTAAAATTCTTTTTCATAGCGAACTTCCAAATCCCAACAGCAGAAATGATGAATCCAAGTCAAATCAAGTTCATAACGGTGACCATATTCACGTTTATCATATACTCCACGTTTGGCATTCAAACGATATACGCCTGTAATTTCATCCTTTTTATTATGGGAAACATATCTGAAACCGGGACGCCATTCCCTGGCCATATCAGGTTGACCAATATCAAACAGACGATTATCGCTGACTTTTTCGTAATAGAAACCAAGCCACACATCAAAATTACTGCCAATCTTTTGGGACAAAGTTGCCCCATAAAGATTGGAACTTGTATGCAAATCTGTTAAGGACTCCCGCGTCCATTTTTTCCCCACATATAAGTTCAAACTGTTTCTGTTGGTACCAAAGAAATGAATGGGATCGTGATACAAATAAGCCCCATACTCCGTATGCCAGCTACGGTCACTGTACGAACAACTGTTAGCATCGTCTCCAATCCTGCGTTTCCACAATCCATGTTCCAAGTAAGCGCTGTACGTAAAAGGCAAACCCTTAATCAGACGATGACGTTTCCAGTTAAAGGTCCAGTTCATTTCTTTTTTGTACCAATCGCCATCATCTTCTTCCCAACCATCACTCAATCCAACCACAAAATCCTTAAAGTCCTGTTTTAGCCAGATATTAGGTTTCCAATGATCATGACCATAATAATCCAAATCAGCACCCAATGTCCCGCCTTTCCACAATGGATGCTCCAAATCCAGTTCATACATCATGCCCTTATCACTTTCATAACCGATATGGGGCATATATTTGGTCTGACGTTTGTTCGTCAAATCATTAACCCATCTGTCCTTGTGATATACTTTTACACCACGAACTTTTACCCAACAATCCCTGGCTATCATCTTATCATTAGGGATAATTTCAAAGGACTTTGCCACCACACTAAGACAGGGCGGATGTTTTACAGAAGGGCAACGGCTCATGGTAGCGCCATGTTCTGCAATCATTTTACCATCTTTAATCACCGCATCCGGTGCCTGATACCATTCCTGTTTAGTATAATTTGTGCCGGATACTTTTTGCAGTTCTCCCGTTTTGCTGAGAAAATTGTAATATGCCCAATCAGCGTGCATTACTACACCATTTTCAGACAACTCGCCACCCTGCTTTAGGAAAACTTGACCTGTCTTCATATTTCCTTCAGCATAGTCCGTACGGATTATCTGACCGTTTTGTCTTAGCACCACATTGCCCTGGGCATAAAAATCACCGGTTTCCTGATCATACTCTGCCTTATCCGCATCCAATTTCATGGGGGCGGCACTTTCCGCTTTTTTAGGTGCTACCTTCGCTTCACCAACTTCTTCTTTTGCCACATTTTGGGCAGGAATCAAATGTGCTTCACCGCCACCATATTCACTTGGAACACCATTGGCAGCATAAACACTGCCCATTAAAGTACACAAAACCATTGACATTATAACTGATTTAGTCATTACAAATTTACCTCATTCAAACTTTATTGGCCTTGATAAATCGCGCCCTGAACTTCTTTATCAGAGGATGTTTGCACAACACTCAACGTTCCTGCGGGAATCGTAACTTGTTTGCCCTTTATAAATGCACCGCCAATCAATCCAACAGGTCCCAAGGCAATACAACCGGCCACGCTGGCACCTGCAGCACCTGCAATGCTCTTCGCTTCCTGTTCGGCAAGTTCACCAACATAAATGGGAATCTTTGTTCCGTCAATACCATAGACATACATAAATTCAATATCAACACGGGCATCACGTCCGAAGGCGCTGGGCTTACGAATCTTCTTAATTGTGCCCACGCCGTTAGCCCCCTTCGGAAGCACCAATACATCATTCACATAAAGATTGTCCGCCGCTTTGAAACGCACCTCATCACCCTTCTTATTGTTCCGGCTGCTGATTTCTTCCGTAAAAGCAATCTTCAGCAAACTGTCCTTCGGCAAAGTAACAATCTGTACCGGCACCACACCATCCGCATAAGCGGTCAATTTTAACAAATTTTCCAAACGAATAGCAAACGCTCCAGTTGATGGTGTACCGTTCAACATGGTTTCCGCTTCCTCAATTCTGCTTCTGGCAGGATCACCGCTCATACTTTCCTTCAAACGCCATTCCACCACATTCAACTTAGTGGCAAAACTTGCCTCACCAGTGGAGGGAATCCCCACTAAATAATCATACATTCTGGTAACTCTGTCCAATACAGGGTCATCAGTGGAAATACCATATACATCATTTTCAATAACATCCATGCGTTGAATCAAACTGCCGCCCTGAGTATTGCCATAAAGCATCTGCTCAACTTTTTCCAACTTCTGACTGGTGGAAAGAGCGGCATTGTCTGCTGCCAAAGCAAAACCAGGAGCAAACATAACAAAACTGAACACCAAAGCCGTCAGTAAACTAAAAAACTTTTTCATGATTTTCCTCCTATAACACTAAATATGTGTGTTTATTATAGCATATATACAACATTCTGTGTACTAATAATTTGAAAAAATTTTAAATATATTGTATAATACAAACATGAATATGATTGAATACACTGGTAAAAAACTTTACCATCTTTACCGCTGGAAAGGAAAGAAACGCTATCTGTTTTTCCGTTTCCGTTGCTGGTGGCATAAAAAAGACGTTAATAATTTTTTGAAGTTCTTTGATGAATCTGTTGCACGTCATGAACTTTTGCTGGCCAATCCCTGCTTTTTGGAACAGATTACCAGAAAGTTTTTTTATTACAAATCCACCTGGCAGGAGCGTATTGACCTTGTCCAAAAACATGTGGAAATTTTGGAAAACAAATTCAAAGATGCCGCCATCAAAGACATTTACAACAATAAACCGGTCACCATTTGGGAAGACACCTGCAAAGAACAAAAACTGAATGCCAAAATCAGTTTTAACGGCGGACAAAGAAAAGAAGGTTGTCTAAGTTTGAATTTGTATTTAGACGAGGGCGACCCGCTCTACCAGATTATTTTTTGGCTTGGAGGAACCACCTCCCAACCCAATATCTGCATCGGGGCTATTCAGGGTCTTGCCAACGGGGCGGGCATTATTAAAGAACTGACCAAAGCATATTTCGGTTACAGAACAAAAAACCTTATCTTTTATTGTTTGCGTGCCCTGGCAAGGGAACTTGGCTGCAAAGCAATCTACGGAGTGACCAATGAAGGTTATTACGCCATGAACGGCATCCGTGTTGACCGAAAATTAAAAACGGATTTCAAAGAGTTTTGGATTGAATGTGAAGGGCAGGTTTCTGAAGACAAACGTTTTTACAAAATGCCCGTTACGGAACACCGCAAATCCATGGAAGAACTGAAACCCTCCAAACGGGCCCAGCACCGTCGGCGTTTTGAAAAATTAGACGATATTGATAATCAAGTACATCTCAACATGCAAAAACACCTGAAATAATTCAGGTGTTTTTTTATGCTTTCTCAAATTCCAAGGAAATTTTATTCTTCCTTTTTCAATCCAACTGTTTTAATATGCAGTTCACGCATTTGTTTTTCCACAACAGAATCAGGAGCACCGGTCATCAGGCAGGACGCATCCTTGGTCTTCGGGAAGGCAATAACATCACGGATGGAACTGCGTTTGGCCATAATCATAATCAACCTGTCCAGACCAAAAGCCAGACCGCCGTGCGGAGGCGCACCATATTCAAAGGCGCCCATCATAAAACCAAACTTAGTTTCTGCCTCTTCATCAGAAAGGCCGATGGCTTGGAAGACCTTCTTTTGAATATCTCTTCTGTGAATACGGATGGAACCGCCGCCGATTTCCGTACCGTTCAATACCATATCATAGGCCTTGGCATAAACTTTGCCCGGGTCGGTCATCAACTTGTCCAAGTCCTCTTCTCTTGGCATAGTGAAAGGATGGTGCATTGCCACCCAGCGCTTGTCTTCTTCGCTGTATTCAAACATGGGGAAATCAATTACCCAGAGGAATGCCAATTTGTCCGGGTCAATCAAATTCATCCGTTTTGCCATTTCAATACGCAAAGCGCCCAATGCCTGTACGGTGGTTGCCCACTTGTCTGCCACCATCAAAATCAAATCATTGGCTTCCGCTTTGGCCGCCGCCACAATCTTTGCCATTTGCTCTTCACTGAAGAACTTGGCAATAGGACTTTTAATACTGCCGTCAGGTTGCACCTGAATCCATGCCAATCCCTTGGCACCATAAATACCAACAAAATCAACCAATCCGTCCAATTCCCTGCGGGCGATGCCTGCATCACCTTTGACGGTGATTCCCTTAACAACACCACCGGCTTCAAGAATTGAATTAAACACCTTAAAATCACTGCCCTTCACAGTTTCGCTCAAATCAAAGAGTGGCATTTCAAAACGCATATCCGGCTTGTCGCTGCCGTAAGTGTTCATAGCATCATCCCAAGTCATACGCAAGAAAGGTGCTTTAATATCCCTGCCCAACGCACCCTTGAAAATGTACTGCATCAGTCCTTCCATCATATCCAGAATATCATCCACTTCAATAAAACTCATTTCAATATCCAGTTGGGTGAATTCCGGCTGACGGTCCGCACGCAAGTCCTCATCCCGGAAGCAACGGGCAATTTGGAAATATCTTTCCATGCCTGCCACCATTAAAATTTGTTTGAAAATTTGCGGGGACTGGGGCAAAGCAAAGAACTTGCCCGGATTCACACGGCTGGGCACAAGATAATCCCTTGCACCTTCAGGCGTTGATTTGCAAAGCATAGGTGTTTCCACCTCAATGAAATCCCTGCTGTCAAAATAGTCACGCATCAATTTGGTAACCTTATGACGCAAAATCAAATTCTTTTGCATTTCCGGCCTGCGTAAATCCAAATAACGGTATTTCAGACGCAGGTTCTCATCCGTGTCAATACCGTCCTGAATGTAGAAAGGCGGTGTTTTCGCCGCATTCAAGACCTCAATGGCATCCGCCACCACCTCAATCTTACCCGTAGCAATATTGGGGTTGATTGTTGCCTCGTCACGCAGACGAATCTTGCCGCTTACCTTAATAACATATTCATTGCGGATATCCTCCGCCACTTTGAAATCCTGGGCAGTCGTATCAGGGTCTGCAACCACTTGCACAATACCGCTGCGGTCACGCAAATCCACGAAAATCAAACCGCCGTGGTCCCTCCGTTTGGATACCCAACCGCACAAAACAACACTCTGACCCGCCTGTTCCACGGTCAATTTGCCACAATGGGCATTTCTCTTTGCACTAATCATTTTTCCACCTCTTCCAATTCTTTTACAATATTTTCTACGGCGATTTCTTTTTGTTCAGCGGTTGCCATATTCCTGAGAATTACGGAACCCCGTGCCAATTCTTCCTCGCCAAAAATAAGAACCTGTTTTGCCTGGGCCCGGTTGGCTTTTTTCATTTGGGACTTCATGCTTCCCTGGGCCAAATCAAACTCCGCTTTCAATCCCCCATGCCTTAGCTGAGCAACAGTTTTGAAGGCAACAGGGAAAACCTCTGCACCGGTTGCCACCACGAACACATCAGTCCCCTCCGCTTCAGAAGGCAAAAGATTTTGCTTTTCCAAAGCCAAAAGCACACGCTCCATACCCATAGCGAACCCAATTCCCGGTGTGGGCGGGCCACCAATTTGCTCAATCAACCCATCATATCTGCCGCCCCCAAGTACTGCACTCTGTGCGCCCAAAGGCGGATATTGCACTTCAAAAGCAGTTTTCGTGTAATAGTCAAGCCCCCGCACCAAACTGTGGTCAACCGTATAAGGCACTCCTGCCGCATCCAAAAGTTTCTTCACCCCGGCAAAATGTTCTGCACATTCGGGGCATAAGCAATCTTCCAAAGACGGCGCCCCCACTGCCACAGCATGGCAGACATCATTTTTACAGTCCAGCAAACGCAAGGGGTTTTTGTTAAACCTTTCCTGACAATCCTTGCAAAGTTTATCCAAATGCGGACGAAAATATTCTTTCAGTTTTTCCCCATATTGGGGACGGCACTTGGGGCAACCGACGGAATTAATCTTCAGTTCCCAGTCCTTCAAGCCCAGTTTGTTCAAAATTTCCAGCGCCAGCAAAATGGTTTCCGCATCCGCACCGGGACTTGCTGAAGCAATGGATTCCACCCCGTATTGGTGGAACTCACGGAGCCGCCCCGCCTGGGGTCTGTCATAGCGGAACATACTGCCAATATAAAACAATTTTGTTGCCTGCTGCTCCCCATAGAGTTTATGCTCCACATAAGCACGCATGGCGCTGGCCGTATTTTCCGGCCTTAAAGTGATGGAACGCTCCCCCCTGTCCAAAAAGGTGTACATCTCCTTTTCAACAACATCCGTTGCATCCCCGATTCCCCGCTTGAACAATTCCGTATGTTCAAAAATGGGAGTGCGTATTTCTTTGAAGCCGTAGGACGCACTGACCTGACGCAAAACACTTTCCAAATAACGCCAGGCACCTACCTCCTGCGGCAAAATATCCTTCGTCCCCCTGGGCGCTGTTGTCAGCATTTTTTCTCCTCCTCATGCCACAATTCTTTATACAACACACGATAGACCCCGGCCACAGGCACAGCAAAAAGCATACCTAAAATGCCGAAAAGTTTACCGCCAATCATCAAGGAAATCAAAAGTACCACCGCCGGCAAATCAATGGTTTTACCCATGATTTTCGGCATCAGTACATTAGCGTCAAACAAATAGTACACACCATAGAAAAGTGCAATATAAATAGCGTGGGTTACGCTCAAATCATAAGCCGTGAAAATCGCAGCCGCCGCACCGAACACCGGTCCGAAAATAGGTATTGTTTCCGACAAAACCGCCACAAACCCAAATACCAAGGGATAACCGATACCGATACAAAAAGTCCCAAGCATAACCACAATGCCGGAAATCAGACAAAGTTTCCCCAAACCGATAACGTAGTTTCCTAATGTCACGCCCAAATTCTTCAAAATATTCTCAACCTTAGGACGTACTTCAGGCGTGAAAAGATTCACAAACATCTGACATAGTTCCCGCCAATCCTTGAGAAAATAAAAACTCAAAAACGGCACCACAATAAGCCCCACAATATTGGCAACAATATCCATACTGGAGGAAATCAGACGGCGGAGCATATTGCCGATAATTCCCATAGTCCAGCCCACCAAACTGTCCGCAATGTTATTCAAATTACTGGGCAAAGTTGGATAATTGCCGTCACGAAGAATACTCTGCCAGTCCTGCACATGAGCCCTTTGGGCATATTCAGGAAAATGGCTTACTAACTCATTGACCTGATTTAACAAGGGCGGTGCAATTACTGCCACCAGCAAAGAAATAAAAAGAATGAAAACTACAAAGCTCAAAAAGATTGCCACCCCGCGGGAAATGTGAATCGTACCCCTTCCCATGGTCAGTTTTTCAAAACAATGCACAATGGGCGCCAAAAGAAAACTCAGTGCCAGCGCCAAAAACAAAGGGAACAGAAATCCGCTGAGCACATAGAGAATGTATGAGCCCGCCACTGCAACAAACAATTTGAAAACTACACTTTTACGAATTTGCGAAAAAGTAATCATTGCAAAAATGGATTCCTCCGCTTTTCCCAATCCACCGTTGTAGACGGCCCATGACCGGGCAGCAGTTCAGTTTTATCGTCCAACACCAAAATCTTTTCCTTTATGCTTTGCAGAAGTCGGGGGTAAGACCCGCCGGGAAAATCAGTCCTGCCAATGGATTCGCAAAAAATAGTGTCACCGCAAAAAACCACATCCCCGGAATGAAGGCAAACCCCGCCGGGAGTATGGCCGGGAGTTGCGAGCACCTTGAAAGTCATGCCTGCTTCCGTAACCTCATCCCCTTGAGCAAAAAACTTGTCCGGGTCCGGGCAAACCAAATCCGTGCCGAAGAAAGCCGCCAAACTGCTCTGGGGATTTTTCAACATGGGTGCATCTTCCTTGCTGATATAAACCTTTGCCCCGGTGTATTCCTTGATTTCATTCAAAGCCCCGATATGGTCCATGTGACCGTGGGTCAGAAAAATAGCCGAAACTTTCACCGCCAGTTCTTTTAACAAACTGATGATTAGTTCAGGACTGCCCCCCGGGTCAACCACCACTGCCTCATTATTCTTTTCATTCACCGCAACATAGCAATTTGTGCCAATGGGTGCAACTTCCAACTGATGTATTTTCATAAAGTCCTCCTCAAATAAAGGTTGCCCTTTCCACACTGAATACGCCCCTGACCCGGCGAATCCTGTTCATAACATACTCCAACTGCTGCAGAGTGGTTATTTCAATTCCCAAGGTGGTTATGGCATTTTTGGAATTGTTGTCTATGTGACTGTTCACGCTGTAGAGATTCAGTTTGGCATCCGTGGTAATAGTCATGATATCTGCCATCATCCCCGGCTTGTTTTCAGAAACAATAATGATATTGACCTTGTAAATCTTGTCCAAACTTACATCCCAGGAAACCTCAATCATCCTTTCCTGCTCGGAAAGATTGTTTTTCAAAACATGCACACAGTCCCTTCTGTGCACGCTCACCCCGCTGCCCCGGGTAATGTAACCCACTATGGAATCACCGGGAATAGGATTGCAGCAACGGGCCAATTTGACCATGAGCCCCGACTCCCCCTTAACCAAAATACCATGACTGGAAACAGATTTGGAAACACGGGGCTTGAGCCCCGCCAAAAGGGTGGTCAAATCCTTGGAATTGTTTATCTGCTGTTCCTTTTTGTAGAAGTCAACCAGTTTGGTAATGACCGTATGAATGGTCAGACCACCGTAACCAATGGCCGCATACATATTGTCCTCATTGTCAATATGCAGTTTGGTATAAATCTTCTCCAACTTCTCCGCCGTGGCAAAGGTTTTTATATCATACCCCAAGTGCCTGATTTCATCCTCAAGCATTTCCCTGCCCTTGGCAATGTTTTCTTCCCGCCGCTCCTTCTTGAACCAGTTGCGGATTTTGTTACGGGTATCATTGCTGCCGCAAATCTTCATCCAGTCACGGCTGGGGCCGTTACTTGTCTTTGAAGTAATGACCTCCACAATATCCCCGTTTTTCAACTTGGTATCAAGATGCACAATGCGTCCGTTAATCTTGGCGCCTGTGCAACGGTTGCCCACATCCGTATGAATACGGTAGGCAAAATCAATGGGCACTGCCCCCTGCGGCAAATCAATTACATCCCCCCGGGGCGTGAAAACAAAAACCTCATCACCGAAAATGTCCGTCTTTACCGTATCCACAAAATCACTGGCATCATTAACTTCCTTATGCCATTCCAAAAGCTGGCGGATCCAGTTTAACTTTACGTCAAACTTGCTGTCCCTGCCCCCCTCGGAGTTCCCCTGTTTCTTATAACGCCAATGGGCCGCCACACCATATTCGCTGACCCTGTGCATTTCAAAAGTACGGATTTGAATCTCCAAAGGTTGGCCCGCATTGCTCAACACCGTTGTATGCAAGGACTGGTAACCGTTGGACTTGGGCACTGCAACATAATCCTTAAACTTGCCGGGAATAGGTTTCCAAAGGGTATGCACCATACCAAGAACCCCATAACAGTCCTGCACCGAATCCACCAGCACCCGCACCGCCAGCAAGTCATAAATCTCATTGATATCATTGGTCCTGTACTTAATCATTTTTTTATGGATGCTGTAAAAATTCTTGGGCCTGCCCTGAATCTCATAATGGATTCCGGCCTCCTCCAGTTTCTTCTTCAGCACTTCCATAGCCGCATGGACCATTGCTTCCCGTTCCTGCCGCTTGACCTTAACGCCCTGTTGCAGTTGGGCATAAATTTCCGGCTGGGTATAACGGAAAGCCCAATCTTCCAATTCCCACTTAATGGCGTGAATACCAAGGCGGTTTGCCAAAGGGGCATAAATCTCCAAAGTTTCCTCAGAAATCCTGCTCTGCTTATATTCCGGCATAAATTTGATGGTACGCATATTATGCAGCCGGTCCGCCAGTTTGATCAGCACCACCCGGATATCCTTGGCCATGGCCAAAAACATCTTCCTGTAATTTTCAATCTGCCGCTCTTCCTTGCTGACATAGGCAATCTTGCCAAGTTTGGTGACACCGTCCACCAAAAGGGCAACCTCATCCCCAAACCTGCGTTTAATATCATCAATGGAAAAAGCGGTGTCCTCCACCACATCATGCAAAAATGCTGCCGCCAAACATTTTTCATCCATCCTGAGGCCGGACAAAATCCCTGCCACACCGATGGGATGGGTAATGTAGGGCTCACCCGACATACGCGCCTGATCCCTGTGCGCCTCTTCTGCCAGTTCAAAGGCCTTACGCACAAAGTCAATCTGCCCGTCCGTCATATATTGTTCAATTGTTGTAAAAATATCGTCCAAAGCGACAATACTGGCAACATTATGCATCTAAAAAAACCTCAGTCCATCCGCAAAAGATCGTAACGGCTGATACGCAAATTTTCCGAACAAATTTTAGAATATTTCTGTCTTGTTTCATTCAAGGACAGGAACAAGGGTGAAGAAGCAATATCCACCTTAACAAACTTCATATCCTTCACCATATCCCCATCCAGTTCCACCAGACCCAGTTCCTGCAAAACCTGCAAACTGGCAATATGCAGATTGGAGTTTTCACTGATAATTGATTTATAGTTGAAACTGCCGTTCTTGTCAAAAATGCCCTTGTAGAACAAATAAATGCTCCGCATGGAATTCAAATCCGGATGGCTGGCAAAGAACAGTTTGTAGTCCTCATTGTTGTAGAGAATTACTATCCGCTTTACCTGTGCCGGCAAATTACGGATAAGTTCCTTAACCTGCACCACGGGCAAATCATACAGCACCACAGTTGTACCGCTGACCGCATAAAGTTCATCATAATTGCGAATATTCAAATATTGCAGATTGTTCCCCAAATGTCGGGCGAACACATCCCGGTGCACATCCTTGTCCCCATTAACAAGAACCTCCAAATTGCTCTCACCATGCACCAGTTCCCCCAACACCTTCAATTTGTCCTTTTCCCCGTGGCGGAAATCAAAAACCGCCAGTTTGGGAACCATGGTCAGCACATTCAACTGCACCGAAACATTATTGTTCCACTCATTCGGAAAGGGCTGGAAAGCAATATCCGCCACCGTGCCCTGAGTATCCAGCACCCTGGCAAACTCCGGCTGATGCCAGACCACACCACGATAAAAGGACTCACCCTTGGCCACCTCAAAACTCAAATGATTTTTTTGCGCCCCCATATAGCGGTAATTTCTGAGTTTGATATTCCTGTAAGCAAAAATAGGGGCAGGATTCTCACAACCGTAGGGCTCCAGCAAACTCATCTGTTCCACATCCCTGATGGTAATATATTTGTCCTTAAGTTCCACATCCACATGTTGCACATGCCGGAACTCCTCCGGCCGCAAGGTATTCCTAACATATTCTTTAAAATGTTGCTTGAATGCGTCAAAATTTTCCGTCTTAATGGAAAGCCCCGCCGCCTGCCTGTGGCCGCCAAACTTTTCAATATCCCCGGCCACCGCACAAAGGGCGTCATAAATATTCAAAGGGGCAATACTGCGGCAACTGCCCTTGCAAAACTCCCCGTCCTCGCTGAACAGAATGACGGGCAAATGATACCTTTCCACCAGCCGGGAAGCCACAATACCGATAACCCCCTGATGCCAATTGGGCGACTTCAAAATGATGGCAGTGTCCACATGCTCTTCCTGGGCCAAAAGTTGCTCCGCCTCTTCCAAAATCCCCGTACTGATTTGTTGCCGCTCCAAATTCTCGGTGTCCAGCAACGCAGCCAGTTCCGCCGCCCGTTCCTCATTCTCCGTGGTCAGAAGTTCCACCGCCAAACTGGCGTTTCCCAACCTGCCCACCGCATTCAGACGGGGCGCCAAAGTAAAAGCAATCCTGTCCGCACTAACCTTGGAATTGTCCGGCAGGGACTTGTTGACCAAAGCCCTCAAACCCACGGACTTGGTATTAACAAAATTTTTCAAACCCCGGCGTACAATCTCACGGTTCTCGTCCAAAAGCGGCACAATATCCGCCACAGTGCCCAAAGCGACAAACTCCAAATATTCCTGCCACTCCCTGCCCTGCCTCTCGGCCAACGCCTGACACAATTTGAACACCACACCCACACCGCACAAATCCTTGAAGGGATAAGTGCAGTCAGGCCGGTGGGGATTAATCACCGCCACCGCCGTAGGAATAATTTCCGGCACCGTATGATGGTCGGTCACAATCACATCCATGCCCTTGGGACAGTTGGCAATCTCCACATGATTGCTGATGCCGCAGTCCGCCGTAATCAAAAGGGTTGTACCCCCTGCCGCAATATTTTCCAAAGCGGCGCTGTTCAAACCGTAACCCTCATTTTTACGTTGGGGAATATAACTCCCCACAAGGGCGGAACAGCTCCGCAAATATTGAATCAGCAAACTGGAAGCCGTAATCCCGTCCACATCATAATCACCATAAACAGTTATCTTCTCATTATTGGCAAGGGCCCGCTCAATCCGTTCACAGGCCAAGTCCATATCCTTCAGCAAAAAAGGATCATAAAAAGGTTTCTCCTTGCCGAACAAAAACTCCCGCATAGCGGCCGCATCTGCAAAACCTCTTGAAAGCAGCACGCTTGTCACCAACGAACTGACCCCCAGTTCATCCGCCAGTTGCCTTGCCCTGGGACTGTCTATTTCGCTAATCTCTAAAATCTTCTCCTTAAAAATCATAGTTGAACCTTCGCTGCCTCATCCGGCTTCTTCTCCTCAGCGGGCTTGTCCGCAGGGGAAGTGGCAGCATCCTCCACCTTCACTTCTTCACTCTCCACATTCACCGTATGCACCGGCTCGGTCAAAAGAGCAATATTGGCCTTCAAATCATCCACCTGCTTGTTCAGGCGTTTGATTTCCTGATTATTCCTATGGTTTGTTACCCAATGTTGCAGTTTGCTGTACATCAGAATCAAGCTGGACACCAAAGCGCCGGCCAGGAAAGAACCTAAAATTACACAAATCAAAGGAATCTCAAATTGCCACAGAATAAAATTCAAAGAAGTATTGGCCCCGTTCTGCAAAGCCAACAACGCCACAACAATACTGATAACGCTTGTTAAAATCAAATAAGGCATACCCGTACCCCTTTCCACACATAAAAATAGATAACAAATATTATAATACTTTATAAAGATATATTGCAAGAGGGAAATGAGTTTTTTTAGGGTTCAGGGATTAGGGGTTAGGGGTTAGGGGAATGAGTAATTAGTAATGAGTAATTATGGTAAAATGTTCCTGTGATTATATGGTTGGGTTTCGGGTGTTCGAGGTTATGCGAACCCTCGTCCGCCCATAAAGGGGCGGGGAACCGCCTACGAGAGCGTGTTGGCGGTGGTGGGGTGAGCAATTAGGTAGATACTTTATCTTGGAATAAATGTCAAAGAACAAAGAATAAAGAGCAAATATGGTAAAAAGTTCCTGTGATTAGAATAAAAGATTACAGGAACATGAGTAGCCCCCGCCCTTGCGGGGGCTGGCGCCTAAAGGAACACAGAAAGGCGACTGGGGGTGCGGATTACGCTGAAAACCCTGTCATTATGTGCTGACATTGTGCAAAGCGATGCTTTGCCCGGGTGCGGAACCTTGCCTACGGCAAGAACCCGTCCCCCTACAATCCCTGCCAACTTTCTGCTATAATCACAGGAACATCAAATCAGTTAAAAGCTAAAAACTTAAATCTTAAAACTATGGTGATATGTTCCTGTGATTAGAATAAAAAAGTCCGCACAATGCGAACTTCTTTCCCTCTTTCTTAAAGAGGGGGGACCGCTTGCGGTGGGAGTTTTTGCATTATGCGTAGCATTCATAAACTTTAAGCTTTAAGTTTTTATCTTTTCATTAGCAACAGCGTAATTGCTCACCCCACCACCATCCTTCTATGTTCCTTTAGACGGTCCCCCGCCCCTTTATGGGCGGACAAGGATTCGCAAAACCCCGCACACCCGAAACCCAAATTATAATCACAGGAACTTTTTACCATATTTGCTCTTTATTCTTTATTCTTTGACATTTATTTCTATAATTACGCAATGATAAAAAAATCCCCCGTGGCACTGCCACAGGGGATTTTTTTATCATTAGAACATCTTAGTAATAATTCCGCCGTAGGCGGCGATTACGGGAGCGAAGACCAGGGAAACGATGGTCATCAGTTTAATCAAAATGTTCATGGAAGGTCCGGAAGTGTCTTTGAAGGGGTCACCAACGGTGTCGCCGGTTACTGCTGCTTTGTGGCAGTTGCTGCCTTTGCCGCCGTGTACGCCGGATTCAATGTATTTCTTGGCGTTATCCCAAGCACCGCCTGCGTTAGCCATAAGAATTGCTACCAATACGCCGCTTGCCAATGCACCGCCAATCATACCGCCCAATGCTTCTGTACCAAAGAGGAAACCCATTAACAAAGGCGCTACGATTGCCATTACACCGGGAACAACCATTTCATGCAAAGCGGCTGCAGTGGAAATTTCTACGCACTTGCCATATTCCGCTTTTGCCTTGCCTTCCAACAGTCCGGGAATTTCACGGAATTGACGGCGTACTTCCTCTACCATTTGATATGCTGCCTTGCCTACGGATTCCATAGTCATTGCACCAAACAGGAAGGGAAGAGTTGCACCGATAAACAAACCAATCAAGGTTACAGGATTCAAAAGGTCAATGCTCTTCAAATTAACAACCTGTGCATAAGCGCTGAAAAGTGCTAATGCGGTGAGGGCTGCAGAACCGATGGCAAAACCCTTGCCGATAGCGGCGGTGGTGTTACCAACGCTGTCTAATGTATCAGTGATTTCACGAACACTCTCAGGCAATTCGCTCATTTCGGCAATACCGCCTGCATTATCGGAAATAGGACCGTAAGCATCAACCGCAACGGTCAAACCGGTGGTGGAAAGCATACCTACTGCCGCCAAAGCAATACCATAAAGGCCCATATTCGGATCTTTCAAACCGCCCATGCAGAAGAAGGAAACCAATACACCTACACAAATCAGTACCATAGGAATAAATGTAGAATACATACCAACTGCCAAGCCACTGATAATAACGGTTGCGTGACCGGTTTCACTGCTGTCCGCAATCTTTTTAACAGAAGCGTAATCAGCACTAGTATAAATTTCGGTAACCTTACCGATTGCCAAGCCAACAATCAAGCCGGCGGCAATACTCATAAAGGGCGCTACACCACCCAATACTTTTGTGCTGAGGAAATATGCTGCTATAACAGTAATAGCACCGCCAACATAAGTGCCATTGTTCAAAGCCTCTTGAGGATTGTTGCTCTTGCTGTTACGGGCAAACATTATGCCAATAATGGAAGCAAGAATACCGATGAAAGCCAATGAGAATACGAATTCAACACCTTCCCCACCGGGATAAGCAACTGCACCCAAAGTAATAGCTGAAATAATTGCACCTACATAGGATTCAAACAAGTCAGCGCCCATACCGGCAACATCGCCTACATTATCGCCAACATTATCTGCAATGGTAGCAGGGTTACGGGGGTCATCCTCAGGAATGCCTGCTTCAACCTTACCCACCAAGTCAGCGCCTACATCAGCCGCTTTGGTATAGATACCACCACCTACACGGGCAAACAAAGCAATGGAACTTGCACCCAAGCCGAAGCCCGTAACAATGTCCACATTACCGAACATTGCATAAGCCAAAGAAACACCGGCAATACCCAGACCAACCACGCAAAGACCCATAACCGCACCGCCGCTGAAGGCAATTTTCAATGCCTGTGGCATGCCATGTTGTGCTGCTGCCGCAGTACGGACATTGGCTTTGGTGGCAACGATCATTCCAAAATAACCGGCCAAAATACTGAATACTGCACCTGCCACAAAGCAAATTGCGGTAAGCGGGCTCAAGAACATAGCAATAATGATTGCTACAACGACAATGAATACAGAGAGATATTTATATTCACGATACAGGAAAGCCATTGCCCCTTCATGAATATAGCCGGAGATTTCTTTCATCCGGTCATTTCCGGCATCTGCCTTGCCGATGGCGCTGCTAAGCATTGCCGCTACTGCCAAGGCAATAACACCTACTGCCAAGGAAATCATTAAGTAACACTCCACTTTTTCTTACCCCTTTTCTTTTATAAAAATTACATATTCAATTTTGCCAAAATCAAAGTGACTAAAGCAAAAAGAACGCCTAAAACAAGGGTTGCCTTGCTGAGTATGGTGTCCAAATCGTTACCCTTACCCATAAAGGAACCTTCACTGCCGCCAAAGGCACTGCCAACACCGGCCTTGCCCGACTGCATAAGCACCACAACAATAATGGCTACGCTGAGGATTGCGTCAACTATCATTAAAAAGTTTTCCAACATATTTACTACCTCTTTATGATAAATGTATCTTTGTCAACACGAATGAATATTATATAACAACTCTGTTCATTTTGCAACAATATTTACAAGCCGGCCGGGAACAGCAATAACTTTCATAATTTTGGAATTCCCAATATGTTTTTGCACATTGGCATCATTCAAGGCAATCTTTTCCAAGTCCTCCTTGTTGGCATCCGCCGGCACCACCAGACGGCCACGAACTTTGCCGTTCACTTGCAACACAATTTCCACACTGTCCACTTTGGTTGCAGTTTCATCGTATTGGGGCCAACTTTGATTATGTACGCTGCTTGCGGAATCAATCACTCCCTGCCAAAGCTCCTCCGTGATATGAGGCACGAAGGGTGCCAGCATCAGGAGTAAATTTTTAATCGTTTCATAAATCAGTCCGGCATTGGGTTCCTGCACCACTTCTTTATAATGATATAAAGCGTTGACTAATTCCATCAGGGTGGAAATACCCGTGTTGAAATTAAATCTTTCACCCACATCCACCGTAACTTTCTTAATGCTGCTGTGAAGAATACGGCGTAATTCCCTGTCTTCCTCAGTCAATTTACTGGTGTCATATTGGGTAACTTTCTTCGCCAAAACATCCTCATAAGCCGCCACAATACGCCATACACGATTTAGGAAACGGTAAGAACCTTCCACGCCCTTATCGCTCCAGTCCAGTTCACGCTCCGGGGGAGCGGCAAAAAGAATGAACAGACGGGCGGTATCCGCACCATACTTGCTTACAATTTCTTCCGGGCTTACCACATTGCCTAAGGACTTGGACATCTTGGCACCGTTTTTAATAACCATACCTTGTGTCAAAAGATTGGTAAAGGGTTCGTCATAATCCACCATTCCTGCATCACGCAAAACTTTCAGGAAGAAACGGCTGTAGAGCAAGTGCAAAATGGCATGTTCTATGCCGCCGATATATTGGTCAACAGGACCCCAGTAAGCATTCTTTTCCTTAGCAAAGGCCTGTTTGTCATTGTGGGCATCCGTATAACGCAAATAGTACCAACTGCTGCACAGGAAAGTGTCCATTGTGTCTGTTTCACGGGTTGCATCCCCACCGCATTTGGGGCATTTGCAATGTACAAAGGACTCGCTTGTAGCCAAAGGTGATTTGTTACCCGCCGCAAAGGAAACATCCTCCGGCAGACGGACCGGCAATTCTTCCTCCGGCACCAGCACCTCGCCGCACTTGGGACAATAAACCACAGGAATGGGGGCGCCCCAATATCTTTGACGGCTGATGAGCCAGTCACGCAAACGGAAATTAACCCTCTTTTTGCCAAACCCTTTGGCAACCGCCTCATCGCTCATGGCAGCCATAGCGGCGTGCATTTCCATACCGCTGAACTTGCCGGAATTGATAACCTGACCATCCTTGTCTTCATAGGCACAGGTCATTTCCTCACGGGTCAAAACCCTATCCTTCGGACTGACAACGGGGATAATTTCCAAACCATATTTTTCGGCAAACATCCAGTCACGCTGGTCACCGCTGGGCACGCCCATTACAGCGCCGGTACCATAATCATAAAGTACATAATTGGTAATCCACAGTTGGGCTTTCTGTCCGTTGAAAGGATTGATTACATGATAACCGGTGAAAATGCCTTCCTTCTCGGATTCACTGCTGGTACGCTCAATATCCGACTGATTGCGAACCCTCTTGCAGAACGCTCGTATTTCCTCCGCTCTTGGATTGTTTTCGCAAATCTTTTCCACCAGGGGATGTTCTGCCGCCAGAACTAAAAAGGTAATGCCAAAGGAGGTATCGGGTCGGGTGGTATAAACCGTTACGGTGTCGTGCAGTTCGGGAATTTCAAAAGTGAGTTCCAAACCTTCACTACGACCAATCCAGTTGTTCTGCATAATGCGGACACGCTCCGGCCAACCGCCCAACAAATCCAAATCCTTCAAAAGTTCATCGGCATAATCCGTAATTTTGAAGAACCACTGTTCCAAATCCTTCTTTTCCACCGTGTTGTCGCAACGCCAGCATTTGCCGTCAATAACCTGCTCGTTGGCAAGCACCGTGTTGCAGTGGCTGCACCAGTTCACCGCAGATTTTTTCTTAACCGCCAGCCCACGCTTATAAAAAAGTTCAAAGAACCATTGTGTCCATTTGTAGTAATCTTCCTTGCAGGTCGTAACTTCCCTGTCCCAATCATAGGAAAGTCCCAATGCCTTCTGCTGTTTGGTCATATTGGCAATATTTTCCAAAGTCCATTTCTTCGGAGGAATATTATTCTTAATCGCCGCATTCTCTGCCGGCATACCAAAGGAATCCCAGCCAATGGGATGCAAAACATTAAATCCCTTCATAGTGCGGTAGCGGGCAATCACATCACCAATGGAATAATTCCGCACATGCCCCATGTGCAGATTACCGCTTGGGTAAGGGAACATTTCCAACACATAGGACTTAGGACGTTTGTCATCCTCCGTCACTTTGTAGGTCTTATTGTCCTCCCAGTATTTTTGCCATTTTCCCTCAATCTCATGAGGATTGTATTTCTCCGAAATCATTTTGCCTCCTTGTTGTCTTCACCTAAAACAACTATTTCCATTTCCAAGTCCAAGTTTTTTTCTTCCTTGACCTTGGTTTTAATTATCTCCACCAATTCCAGCACATCACCGGCTTTGGCATTCCCCTTGTTCACAATAAACCCTGCATGTTTTTCACTGACTTGAGCCCCGCCCACGGTCAAACCTTTCATTCCTAACTCATCAATGACCTTGGCAGGATAAATGCCACCTAAATGTTTGAACACACTGCCCGCACTTGGCATATTCAATGGTTGGGAGGCACTGCGTTTTTGAGCCAATTCCTGAATTTTTGCCATTACCGCCTCTTTGGTGGACGATTGTAATTGCAAAAGTACGGAAGTGATAATGCCACTATTCTGTAAAGCGCTCTTGCGGTAATCAAAGCCCAACTGGTCACCCACCAAAGATACATAGGTGCCGTCAGGCCTCCGCAATCGTACTGCCTTCACTACATGGGACATGAACCCGTCATAGGCCCCTGCATTCATAAATGCCGCACCACCAATACTGCCGGGAATACCTGCGGCAAATTCCAATCCGCCAAGTCCAGCTTGGACCGCCGCCAAAGCCACCTGGTATAAACTGTTGCCGGCACCTGCCAAAACCGTTGTACCGTGAATTTCTATTTTCTTCAGATTGGTTGTAGCAATTACCAGACCACGAATACCGCCGTCCCTCACCAAAATATTGCTGGCGTTACCAATAACCGTAATCGGGATATTATGTAATTTAGCTTTTTGGAGCAACGCCTCTAACTCTGCTTCTGTAGAAGGGGTTGCAAAAATATCCGCCCCGCCGCCAATGCGAAAGGTGGTATGCCTTGCCATTGGCTCGTTGAGAATAACACCGGGCAAATCTCCAAAAATCTTTTGATAATCCAAATTATGCTCCCAACACCCTTTGTACAGGTTCGGAGATGGTCTTGGAAACATCACCCATCATCATGTTAAAACGCATCAAAGCGTTGATATAGGTTTGTGCGTCATTGTTCAAAGCCAAAATTGTGTAGAGTTGTTTTACCTTGTCCTCCTGTGCCGGATCAGGGGTCTTGCCCTGCATCCTGGCAATATCAACCTCTTGGCTGGCTTTCAGGAAATCATCCACCATTTTCTTGGCATCCGCATCCTTGTCCAAAGCAGTTTTTGCTTCCTGCAATTTTTCCAGTTCCCTGCTTTCCTTAATGGCCTTAGCCAATTCATTGGCACAATCATAAACATTCATTTCTTTCACCTCATTTCAAATTTTCTAACGCTATATTCAAGTGCGCATACTGCACATTTGCCTGATATTGAAAATGCCACCACTCGTGTTCCACTCCTGTGAAACCCGCATTAAGCATTGCCTCTGTTAGGAGAGCTCGCAAATACCTTTGATAAGTAGTACCCCCGGGGAATTTGCTGTACTGGCGGACACTGGGCTCGTCAAAACCGCTAATCATTTCCAGTTCCACCCCCGTGCTGGGTTCGTAAAGTCCCACATCCACCGCATTACCCGTGTTGTGGGGACTGCCCTCCGTGTCCGGGTTTTCCAGCATATCCTTTTGATTGGCCGGCAAAGCCATACTTGCCAATTTGCTTACGGACCAGGGACGGTACGCATCCCAAACAACTAAACCATAACCGTGCTTGGCAACCTCCGCCTGAGCCCTTGCCAGTGCCGCCGCCGCCGAACGGTTCAAATACATTCTTTCCGTTGTATAAAGCGGTGCCTGAAAAAAATTATCACTGCCCGCATAAATATTTTTTAATCTGATGCCTTTTATGGTAGCAAGATTTACCAATGGCTCCTGCTTGCCCCTGCTCAAAGCCGGCGGCACAGAAATACTGTTGGCCTCCTGCCGCAAGGCATCCCAGTCCGTACGGGCCGGCAGACGCATTACCTCGCCACCCTCACGCTCGCCGCTGAAAAAATAACGGGTATAAACATGACCGCCGATACGCAAGGAAGTGCCATAGCCGTCCTCATCCCGTTCAAACTTTACACTGACCTCCCCAAAGCGGCTCATTGGCCCCGCCTCAATCATTGTGTAATGGTCAAAACGGTTTTTCGTCAACGGATAAACATTGGAATTGGCAAAACACTTGTCACCGGGAATACGGTAGAAAAGTTGCAGTTCGCCGCCATCCTCACGGATAAGAATATTCTCCCCGTTGCCGTAATACATGCCGAGAATGTATTTCACATCCCGCTGGGGGTCATCCGGGGCACGCTTTGCCAAAGCATCGCTATAAAAATTTGAGAAAATAAGGCCGGCAATCGCACCGGCCAGAATTTTTTTGGAAATCATTATTTTATCAATTCCTTGCGGACATCATTCAAAGCATTTAACTTGCTCCTGACCTGCTCCACCTCATCTAAATTTATTTCCGTCCGTATAATTTCTTCTTCCGTGCCGCCTTCCGCAACAATCCTGCCGTCAGGCGCGCAAACCATGCTATGACCAAAAAACTTTTGCTTACCGCTGGTACCAACCGCATTTACACCAACCACAAACATGTGGTTTTCTGCCGCCCGTGCCTGCAAAAGCAACCGCCAAATTGCGCCCCTTGTGTCCGGCCACTCCGCAACCGCAAAACAAATTTTTGCACCTGCCAAAGCCATATGCCGGTATAGTTCCGGGAAACGCAAATCGTAACAAATGGTGGAAGCCACGGTCACGCCATCCAACTCATAGCAGTTAAATTTGTCGCCGGCGGCGAAGAACCTGTCCTCGTGATACATCTGGAAAAGATGTACCTTGTCATAAACATTCACAATCTTCCCGGTGCGGTCAATGGCAATGCTGGTGTTGAAAATCTTGTCCTCCCGTTTCATGGGTACGGAACCGGGCAACAACAAACATTGATTTTCTTTGGCAATATCCTGCAAAGAACGGATGAACTCATTGTCCATCTCTTCCGCTTCTTTTTTCAGATGCCCCAAAGAATAACCCGTTGTCCAAATCTCCGGCAGAATAACCAAATCATTATCCCCTGCCGCCTGTTGAATTAACTCTAACCCATGCCGGGCATTGACTTCCTTGTTCTTTTCCAACACCTGCATTTGGATCAGGGCAATTTTCATAGAACCCTCTCCCTGGGCATCTTGCCGCTGGCAACCAGACGGTTAAAGAAGAAATTGCCCAACTTTCTCATAAGCCGGGTCCACCAACCTTCCTTGCCGCCTAAGGACTCTACCAAAATGACCGGATAATTGCTGAATTTTGCGCCCAGCACATCCGTCATAATCTCATCACCGATGTATAAAATTTTGCCGCCCCCAAAGGCCTTTTTCACCTGCTTGTAGCAAAAAGGCAAGGGTTTGCCGGCACGCTTAATGCAACCAATGGCACATTGACGCATAATCTGGTCAACCCGTTCACCGTTCTTGTTGGTAATCAAAGCCACATTCACACGTTGCTGCTGCATTTGACGAATCCAAGTCAACGCTCTGGGGCTTACCAGATTCTTGTCAGACGGCAGAAGTGTGTTGTCCATGTCCACCACAATTTTGGTGTAGCCGTTTCTTTTCAGCCATTTTGCCGAAATATCGTAGATACTTTTTACCCTGTAATCCGGGCAGAATGATTCAAACATTTTCTTTCCTCACCACTTATTTTCTAAAATAATACTTAATAAAATACCACATTTTGAAAAAATATTCAAGAATTTTATTTTTTCCTATCCAAAATATACCTCTGCAGCATCTTGTTATAACTCCAAGTATCTTCCCTGACCGGCTTAAACTGGTTGATTGTGGCATCCAGTTCGTCCGCATAATGCACCACAAAGGCCTCCTTGGTTTCGCACTCCACCGGGCTGCCGTTTTCCCTGTTCCCGTGATGGCTCAAAAGAATATGCATTAACTGTTCCAAAGTGGAAGAAGGCATTTTCAAAGCATCCGCCTGTTGCTGAACCATCAGCACGGACATGGTAATATGCCCCACCAGCCGCCCCTCCGTGGTATAGGGGAAGCCCATATCGGAAGAAATTTCCCGCACCTTGCCAATATCGTGGAGCAACGCCCCCGCAATAATCAAGTCCTTGTCCATATCCCCGATGGCATCCGCCATAGCCACCGCCAGACGGGTAACATTCACGCTGTGCTGCAAAAGCCCGCCGATATAAGCGTGGTGCAGCCGCATCCCCGCCGGATTTTCCAAAAACTGTTTGTACAACGCCCCCTGCAAAAGATTGTCCACCAAGGTCTTCAGCACCGGCTGTTTAATCATGCCCATATAGCGTTTTAATTCCGTCTCATAAGCATCCCTGTCAAAATCACCCTTCGGCAGAAGATGGCTGATATCATCCTCCGGCATTAAGTCGCTGACCTTTTGCAAAAGAATCTGTAACTTTGTATCACCGTTGAAATTATTGGCATCCACAGAACCCGCAATCATAAAAGGGACCGGCTGCTCCACCAGCCGCAGTTTTTCCACCGCATCCTGGTCAAAACAAATAAAACCAATCTGGCCGGAGGCATCTTCCAAAAGCCCCCGGGCGAAATTTTTCCCGTTGCTGGAAACCCCGATTTTACCGATTCTTACAAGGAAAGCCGCATGAATTTTTTGTCCGATTTTCAGTTCGCTAATCATTTCACACCACCTCCATCAAAATATCATCCTCAAAAAGTTCCGCCTCCACCTTGGCATACTTCTTAAACTTGTTCAGCATATCCTGCATGGAAAGCCGTTCTGTGCCCTGATGAGTACCGTCAATAAGATTCAGACCCATATAAGCGCCCCGCTGTGCCAAATGATATTTAATATCCGCCGTAAGGAAAGTGTCGCAACCGGTTTGTAAAACCAAGTCCAGAAAATCACCCCCGGCGCCGCCGCAAACCGCAATCTTATGAACCTTTTTGCCCCCATTGATAAAAGTTACCGCAGGCACGCCCAAAATCTTTTTCACCTTGGCGGCAAACTTTTCCAAGTCGCAACTTGGGACTTCGCCCATCCTGCCAATTTGGGTTTGTCTGTCCAAAAGTTTTATTTTTTTCAAACCCAGTGCCTTTGCCAAAACATCATTCACGCCCCCCTGAGCCGCATCCCAGTTGGTGTGGGCGCTGAGCACCGCAATCTTCTTTTCCGCACACTGCAAAAGCAAATCCTTCTGCCAGTCATCGTCCGCCACATTGGCAAGTTTTTGATAAATTACGGGATGATGGGTAATGATTAAATCCGCCTTAACCTTTACTGCCTGCTTCACCGCATTGGGGGTCAAATCAAGGGAAAATAAAATCTTTGTTACTTTGTTGTTCAACCGCCCAATCTGCAAACCGGGATTATCCCAGTCCAACGCCAATTTTTTCGGTGCAATCTTTTCCATAATCGCCACCGCATCTTTAACTAACATCTTTCCAAACTCTCCACTTCCTGCAATAAATTTTTTATCTTTGCATATTTTTCCGTATTTTTCGCTTCAGCACTCTGCCCCATACCGTCCAAAACCCTTTGCAAAATTTTCTTTTGCTTGGCAAACTGCAAGGGCAAAAGCGGATGGTGCTTTGCCAAAAGCACAGGTCCAATCAAAAGTTCCGCCGCTGAATATTGCTTGACAGAACCTTTAGAATAACGGGCAACCATAATCTCATAAAGATATTCCTCATCCTGCACCAAGTCCTCATCCCTTATTTCGTAACCATTGCTGACAAGATAATTCCGCAACTTGTCCGCCACCTGCATAGGTTGCAAAATCAGTTTTGCCGCTGATTGTGCAACAAGTGGAGATGCCACCAAAATCTCCATAATGGTGTTGCCCCCCATCCCGGCAATAACAATGCAGTCCGCCTCGTTTGGGTGCAAAGGTTGCAGACCGTCCCCCTGCCGCACCTCCGCCAGTTTGGTCAACCCCTGCATGGCAAGGGTGGTTTGAGCCACTTTGCAAGGCCCCGCCGCCACATCCGTAGCGATGGCATATTTTATTTTTTTGTCCAAAAGCAAAGCAGATGGAAGATAGGCGTGGTCGCTGCCCACATCCGCCAGCACCGCACCCTGCGACACAAACTCCGCCACAGCACGCAAACGCTTGTCTAATTTCATGATAATTTAATAATTATACCATAAACTTAAATAAATTGCGAACGATTGAAACTTGATTATAATTCACAATGCACAATTCACAATGGAGGTAAAAAGTTCCTATGATTAGAAATAAAAAAGTCCGCATAATGCGAACTTTTTTCCCTCTTTCTTAAAGAGGGGGGACCGCTTGCGGTGGGAGTTTTTGCATTATGCGAAGCATTCATAAACTTTTAACATACAACTTCCCCCGTAGGGTGCGGGTTTCAAACCCGCCCGTATGTTCTTATTTTATCGCCTGTTCTTCGGACAGATTACAAACCTGCCCCTACGAATAATATTATAATCACAGGAACACGAGTAGCCCCCGCCCTTGCCTCTTGTGTCTACCGAACACAATTCAACCGTCGCTATAGGAACACAGGAAGGCGACTGGGGGTGCGGATTACGCAGAGAACTTGTCAGCTTATTGCGAACTTTTTCCGCCCCAGGCGTGGGGCGAGGGATGGCAAATTATAATATGAAGTGCAACACCTAAAAAAAGTGGATTGCACAACGATTCTCGTGTAAAATAAAGATAGCAAACAAAATCTTACAAGGAGAATCGCTATGCAATCCTACACACATTTTACACAAGAAGAAAGATTTTATCTACAACTTTTTTTAAA
>JAZLLX010000006.1:0-6364 GCA_045598345.1 Acidaminococcaceae bacterium
GGGGTCGCTCGCTGCGATAAGAATAAATGTCAAAGAACAAAGAATAAAAGACAAATATGGTAAAATGTTCCGATGATTATAAATAGGGATTAGGAGTTAGAGGTTAGGGATTAGGGAAGGTAGGATGTTCCTGTGATTATATTTTAACCAACGGAACATATTACCATAATTGGTCTTTGGTCTTTGATAAATTGCTAATTTATTTTGTGGAGGGATAAAAATGATTAAAATTTTCAAATATGGTGAAGTTGCAAATAAAGAAATTTTTGCACGGGTGGTGCCCACAGTAAATGTGGAAGAAATAGTGGCGGAGATTATCGCCAAAGTTCGTGCGGAAGGTGACAAGGCACTATATTTTTACAGTGAAAAATTTGATAAGGCAAAGTTGAGTTCTTTGCAGGTAAGTGCCGCGGAAATTCAGGAAGCAGTGAATTTGGTAGAGCCAAAATTTTTAGAGATATTGAAAAAAGCGGCAGAAAATATTACCAAGTTCCACGAAAAGCAAAAACGCAACAGTTTCATCATTAATGACGAGGATGGCATTGTTGTCGGTCAAAAGATTATTCCTGTTGACCGGGCGGGTCTTTATGTTCCCGGTGGTACGGCGGCCTATCCATCTACAGTTTTGATGGATGCCATTCCTGCCAAAATTGCAGGGTGCAAGGAAGTGGTAATGGTTACCCCGCCGAACAGTCAGGGAAAGGTAAATCCCTATATTTTGGCGGCGGCCTATGTGGCTGGTGTGGATAAGATTTTCAAAGTTGGCGGTGCTCAGGCGGTGGCGGCTTTGGCTTACGGTACGGAGAGCATTCCCAAAGTTGATAAAATTGTAGGCCCCGGTAATGCTTTTGTGGCAGAGGCGAAAAAGCAGGTCTTCGGCAAGGTAAGTATTGGTATGATTGCAGGACCCAGCGAGATTTTGATTGTGGCGGACGGCAAGAGCAATCCTAAATATGTGGCCGCTGACTTGTTGAGTCAGGCGGAACATGACAAGTTGGCAAGTGCTGTCCTGGTAACGGATTCCAACGATTTGGCAGTGGCGGTACAGAAGGAATTGGAAGTACAGTTGCCAAAATTGGAACGGGAAGAAATAGCCAGAGCATCCATTGACAACAATGGCAAGATTATTGTAGCGGATGATATTATGCGGGCTATTGAGATTGCCAATGAAATTGCACCGGAACATTTGGAATTGTGCGTGGATAATCCTTTTGATTATTTGGATGCGGTACGACACGCCGGGTCAATTTTCATGGGCAGGAATTGTCCTGAGGCATTGGGGGATTATTTGGCAGGGCCAAATCACACATTACCTACCAGCGGTACAGCCAAGTTTTCCAGTCCCTTGTCTGTAGATGATTTTGTAAAAAAGACCCAATATACCTACTATACACATAAGGCATTAGCAAAAGTTGGCAGAGAGGTGGCGTTCTTTGCAGAGAAGGAAGGATTGACGGCACATGCCAAGAGTGCAGTGGTCAGGTTGGAAACGGAATAATGCGTAATTATGAAAATAAATGTCAAAGCACAAAGAGCAAAGAACAAATATGGTAAGATGTTCCGGTGATTAAAAATAGGGATTAGTGATTAGAGGTTAGGGATTAGGGAAGGTTAGCATAAAGCGAACTTTTGCCCTCTTGGTGAAGAGGGTGGATTGCCTAAAGGTACATAGAAGGGCAAGACGGGTGATTGCTCACTTCGTGTTGTAGATAAGTTATCAATCCCCACCGCTTTGCGGAGCCCCTTCACCAAGGGGCCTTAAGTAAGTTCAAAGTATTCTCAGAAAGGAAAAAAATTATGAGTAAGTTTTTCAGCAAAAAATATGATAAGTTGGTGGCCTATGTGCCGGGGGAACAGCCCAAGGACAGAAAGTACATAAAGTTAAACACCAACGAAAACCCTTTTCCGCCTTCGCCTTTGGCGCAACGCCTGGCACGGGAGGCAGTTGGTGATTTGTATCTCTATTCTGACCCGACTTGCAAAGCGCTGACGGAAATGGCGGTGGAAAAACTGGGCGTGAAAGCGGAAGAAATTATGTTCAACAATTCCAGCGATGAGTCCTTAAATTTTGCTTTTATGGCTTTCTGCGACAAGGAGCATCCTGCGGTTTTTGCTGACATTACTTATGGTTTTAATCCTGTGCTGGCGGATTTGAACAATGTGCCGTACAGACAAATACCTTTGAAAGATGACTTTTCCATTGATGTGAATGATTATCTCAATGCAGGTGGTACGGTATTTATCGTTAATCCCAATGCTATTACGGGTTTGAATTTAAGCGTGGCAGAGATTGAAAAGGTGGTGGCCGGCAATCCCGACAATGTGGTGGTCATTGACGAGGCCTATGTAGATTTTGGCGGGGAAACAGTTATTCCTTTGGTAAGAAAATACAATAATTTAGTAGTTACCAGAACTTTTTCCAAGTCCCGTTCTTTGGCAGGGGCTCGTTTGGGGTGTATGATTGCCTGCCCTGAACTGATTCAGGATTTGCAGACCCTGCGTTATTCCACCAATCCTTATAATGTAAATGCCATGACTATGGGGGCAGGTGTCGGAGCGTTGGCGGATGAGGAATATTTCCATGAGTGCTGTGAAAAAATCAAGGGCAGCAGGGATTTCTTCATCAGCGCTTTGCGTAAAGCAGGTTACAAAGTTATAAACTCCTGTGCTAATTTTGTATTGGCGGGCTCACCGAAAATGGACGGGGAAACGCTTTACACCAAGTTGAAAGAAAATGGTGTGGTAGTCAGGTTTTGGCCTACAAAAAGATTGGCACCCTATGTGCGGATCAGCATCGGCACAAGGGAAGATATGGAAACCTGTGCCAAGATTATGGCGGATATTCAGGAGGGCAAATTATGAGAGAAGCCCGTATTGCAAGAAAAACTGCGGAAACAGATATTAAATTGGTATTGAATTTGGAGGGGGAGGGCAGGAGCAAGATTAACAGCGGTTGTGGTTTTTTGGACCACATGCTGACCTTGCTGGCATCCCACGGACATTTTGATTTGCAGTTGGAATGTAAGGGTGATACCTATGTGGATTATCATCACAGTGTGGAGGATATAGGCATCGCTTTGGGTCAGGCCTTTTGTCAGGCATTGGGTGATAAACGGGGAATTCACCGTTACGGGGATATTGTGTTGCCGATGGATGAAACCTTGATTTTGGCTTCTGTGGATTTTTCCGGGAGAAGTTTTTTGGGTTATAGTGTGAATATTCCTACGGAGAAAGTGGGAGATTTTGATACAGAACTGGTGGAAGAGTTTTGGCAGGGATTTGTAAGGCAGGCGGAATGTGCTTTGCATATCCGTATGTTGGCGGGTAAAAATTCCCATCATATAATTGAAGGTGTTTTTAAGGCGGTGGCAAGAAGTTTGAAGATGGCAGTAAGCATTGACATTGCTTTTGCAGATAAAATTCCTTCCACTAAAGGGGTGTTGTAATGCTGGCAATAGTGGACTATGGCGTGGGTAATTTGTTTTCCCTGCAATGCAGTTTAAAAAAAATTGGTGAAAATCCGTTGGTTACGGGAAATCCTGAAGAACTTGCCAAGGCGGACAGGATTATTCTTCCCGGTGTGGGGGCTTTTGGGGATGCGGCGGCAAAATTGCGTCAAAACGATTTGGATAAGGTGCTAAAAGATTTGACGGCTACGGGAAAACCTTTGTTGGGAATTTGTTTAGGTATGCAACTTTTGTTTGACAAGAGTTATGAATATGGGGAACATGAAGGGCTGGGGTTAATCAAAGGCGTTATCCGTCCTATTGCAGATGTGGTGCCTAAGGATTTGAAAATTCCCCACATGGGGTGGAATGCTTTGCATTTTGTGAAACCACACCCTTTGTTCAAGTATCTTAAAGAGAATGACTGTGTATATTTTGTTCATTCTTATTACGGTACGGAGTGTGCTGAAAGTGTGCTGGCTACAGCGGAATACGGTGCAGAACTGACTGCCGCAGTGGGGCAAAAGAATGTTATGGGCTGCCAGTTCCACCCGGAAAAAAGCGGGGAAGTGGGCTTAAATATTCTGCGTGCTTTTTGTGAAATGAAAGCAGGCCAATTATGTTGATTTATGCTGCCATAGATTTATACGAAGGTCAGGCGGTGCGGCTTTTCAAAGGTGATTATGCACAGAAAACAGTGTACAGTAATGAGCCATTGAAGGTGGCGCAGGACTTTCAAAGTAAGGGCATCACCCATGTTCATTTGGTGGATTTGGAAGGGGCGTTGAAAGGAACAACACCTAATTTTGATTTGGTCTGTGCCATAAAAAATACCACAGGCCTGTTCTGTGAAATTGGTGGCGGCATCCGCAGCATGAATGTGATTGACAAGTATTTAGGTGCTGGATTGGACAGGGTGATTTTAGGCACGGCGGCGGTTACGGATGAAAAATTGCTGGACAGGGCTTTGGCAAAATATGGCGGGAAAATTGCGGTGGGCATAGATATTAAGGATGGCAAGGTAGCCATTAAGGGCTGGACGAAAGCCAGTGAATTGGATGCTTTGGAATTTTGTGGCAAGATGCAAGCAAAGGGTGTACAAACTTTTATTTGTACGGACATATCCAAAGACGGTGCTATGCAGGGTACTAACCGGCATTTGTACAAGACCTTGAGTGAGCAGTTTGCAGTGCAGATTATTGCCAGTGGCGGTGTAAGTACATTGGAAGATTTGGCGGCATTGCGAAAGTACGATTTGCACGGAGCAATTGTGGGCAAGGCCTATTACACAGGGGCAATAGATTTGGTAAAAGCGGTTGAGGTAGGCAAATGATTACAAAAAGAATTATCCCTTGTCTGGATGTGAAGGACGGGAATGTGGTTAAGGGAATGAATTTCACAGGACTGAAGGAGGTGGCGTCACCCGTAGAATTGGCAAAGTATTATAGTGCCAACGGGGCGGATGAACTGGTGTTTTATGATATTACAGCATCTTCTGACGGACGGAAAATTTTCACGGATATTTTGCGGGAAACAGCAAGCCAGGTATTTATTCCTCTGACAGTTGGCGGCGGGATCAATTCACTGGCTGATTTTGACCGGGTGCTGAAATGCGGTGCGGACAAGGTGAGCGTGAATTCCGGCGCTATTAAAAATCCTGACCTGATTGGTGAGGCGGCAAAACTTTACGGTGACCAGTGTGTAGTGCTGTCCGTGGATATAAAACGGGTGGACGGCAAATTCACTGTTTTTGCCAAGGGCGGCAGGGAAAACACGGGCATGGATGCTATTGAGTGGATTAAGCGTTGTGTGGATAATGGAGCAGGTGAAGTAGTGGTTAATTCCATTGACACGGACGGAGTGAAACAGGGTTTTGATTTAGAAATGCTGGCTGCGGTTGGTGAAGTGGTGCAAGTGCCGATTATTGCCAGTGGTGGGGCAGGAAAGATTGAAGATTTTATTACTTTGTTCAAAAAATTGCCTAAGGTGGATGCGGGGCTGGCGGCCAGTATTTTCCATTTTGGGGAAGTAAAAATACAGGATTTGAAAAAAGCGATGATGGATGAGGGAATACCAAGCAGAGTTTAATATCAAAGACCAATTGGACAAATAAACAAAGACCAAATAAGGATAATTTTGCTACGCAAAATTTCCAATTATAATCAACGGAACGAATTTCCGTAATTGGTCTTTGGTCTTTGACGAATTGATAAATTAAGTTAGGAGAGATGATAGTAATGTTGAATGTTGAAGAATTGAAATTTGACGAAAAAGGTCTGATTCCTGCCATTGTGGTGGATGCTTTTAGTAAGCAGGTGCTGACCTTGGCTTATATGAATAAGGAAAGTTTGCAGATTTCTTTGGAAAAGGAACTGACTTGTTTTTGGAGCCGTTCCCGTAAGGAACTGTGGCTGAAAGGGGAAACCAGCGGCAACTATCAACACATTGTGTCCATAACTGCGGATTGCGATAAGGATGCTTTGGTGGTGGTTGTGGAGCCGGAAGGGCCGGCCTGTCATTTGGGTACGGATTCCTGTTTTACCAATCCTGTATTCCAAAGTGGGAATCGGGGCGAGTTTTCCTACCCTATGTTGCTGGAACTGATTAGGAGCAGAAAAACCAATCCACAAGAGGGCTCATATACTTCCTATCTTTTTGAAAAAGGGATGGACAAGATTTTGAAAAAGGTGGGTGAGGAAAGCACGGAGGTTATTATCGCCGCCCACGCAAAAAACAAACGGGAAACGGTTTATGAAATCTGTGATTTGATTTATCATGTGATGGTCTTGATGGTGGAAATGGGGATCAGTTTGAAGGACTTATTGGTGGAACTGGCAGAGCGAAGAAGCATTGACCATAAAATAAAACAAGAAAGCGCTTGCAAATAATGTATTTGATAATTGGAGGTATGAACACAG
>JAZLLX010000007.1:0-14542 GCA_045598345.1 Acidaminococcaceae bacterium
TTATACGGATAATGGCATGCTTTTTCAAAAATATAAAAAACATATTTGTCATAATAATGTTGTCATGCGGAAACTATGATATAACGTTGTTTGGCAGATAATTTCAGATGTTTTTACCCACACATTCTGATGATGAGCCATAATTATTCATTATTAATCATTAATTATTAATTAGAAATAGCGAGGAATAAATTATGAGCAGAATGTTTGGTACGGATGGTGTACGGGGTGTGGCGAATGTGGAACTGACCCCGGAACTGGCATTCAAACTTGGCTTCGCTGCCGCCACTTATTTTGGCAGAGAAGTGAAACAACCTAAAATTTTAATCGGCCGTGATACACGGCGTAGCGGTGTAATGCTGGAATGTGCTTTGGTGGCAGGCATTTGCAGTGCGGGCGGTAATGCCCATTCTTTGGGAACAATCTGTACCCCTGCCGTAAGTTATCTTACGCCTGTTGCCGGTGCTCAGGCAGGGGTAGTGATTTCCGCCAGCCATAATCCTTTTGAAGATAACGGCATCAAATTTTTCAGTTCCAGCGGCCACAAATTGCCGGATGCGGTGGAAGACGAAATAGAAGAACTGGTACATACCCCCATTGATTACAGCAAGGCGCCCAGCGGCAGCAGCGTGGGGAAACTCTTTTATGAATACAATATGGCCACCAAATATGTGGAGCATATTATCAATACGGCAACCACCAATTTGCGTGGCCTGAAAGTGGTGCTGGATTGCAGTAATGGCGCCAACAGTGAGATTGCACCTGTAATTTTGCGTTCTTTGGGTGCGGATGTAACGGTAATTTTTGACAGACCGGACGGGGATAATATCAACAACGGTTGCGGTTCCACCCATTTGGAAGCATTGCAGAAAAAGGTCTTGGAAGTGGGGGCAAACTTGGGCATTGCCAATGACGGGGATGCGGACAGATGCTTGGCGGTGGATGAAAACGGGATGGCATTGGACGGGGACCAGATTATGTTGATTTGTGCTTTGGAATTGCAAAAGCAACACAAATTGCATGACAATACCTTGGTAACAACGGTTATGAGCAATATCGGCTTGCACAAGGCCTTGGCGGACCATGGCTGCCGCAGTGTGAAAACGGCGGTTGGTGACCGTTATGTTTTGGAAGAGATGCTGAAGAATAATTACAGCATTGGCGGGGAGCAAAGCGGACACATTATTTTCCGTGAATTTGCAACTACGGGTGACGGCATTTTGACAGCAGTACAACTGATGTGTGCCATGATAAACAACAACAAGACGCTTAGCGAACTGGCTAATCTTATGGTCAAATATCCGCAAGTATTGGTCAATGTGCGGGTTAAGGACAAAACGGGTTGGGAGGACAACCAGGCGATAAAAGACATTATTGAGAAATTTAGTCAGGAATTGGGGAATGACGGACAAATATTAGTCCGTGCCAGCGGGACGGAATCCTTGATTCGCATTATGGCGGAAGGCCCCGACCAAACACGGCTTGACTACATCGCCAATGAGATTGCGAATGTGGTGAGGGAGGAGCTTAGTTCCAATTAATAATTAATAATGAATAATGAATAATTATGGTAAAAAGTTCCTGTGATTATAGTAGGAAAGTCGGCATAGTGCGAAAGTACCCTCTCCTTGGGGAGAGGGGCAGGGGTGTGGGGAAAAGTACGATAAGAATAAATGTCAAAGAACAAAGAGCAAAGAACAAATATGGTAGGTAGTTCCTGTGATTATAGTTGGGAAGTTGAGGGTTGAGTAACCTCCCTCCGTTGAGGGAGGGGGACCGTCGGTAGTTTTTCGGTGGACGGTGGAGGGAGCGATTAGGCAGTGACAAAGTTTTCTGCGTAATCCGCACCCCCAGTCGCCTTTCTGTGTTCCTTTACACGCCAGCCCCCGCAAAGGCGGGGGCTACTCATGTTCCTGTGATTATAGCAGTCAACAAATTATTTGTTGGCTGTTTTTGTTTATCGGGGATATTTTGTGGTATAATATCTAAAAAATTCTTGTGGATTTTCTCTACAAAGGAGATTACATAATGACAAAAAAACAAGTTAAAGATATTATTCGGTCTTCTGCAGCAGAGTATTTAACTTTTATTACCGCACAAGGTGAGAGTGATGTAAATGCTATTTATGCGGATGAAAATGTTTGGCTTACTCAGAAGATGATGGGGGTGCTGTATGATGTTGGTTTGCCGACTATAGTACATCATCTTGAAACAATTTACGGTGATGGAGAATTGCTTCAGGAGGCAACTATTCGAAATTTTCGAATAGTTCAAAATGAAGGTTCCCGTCAAGTTACAAGAGATGTGAAACACTATAATTTACAAGCAATTATTGCTGTTGGGTTTAAGGTCAATTCAGCAAGGGCAGTACAATTCCGTAGGTGGGCAAATGGCATTATTCAGGAATTTACCGTCAAAGGTTTTGCTATGGATGATGAACGGCTGAAGAATGGTGGTACGGTTCTGACAAAGGACTATTTTGAAGAGCAGTTAGAACGTGTCAGGGAAATCCGACTTTCGGAACGGCGGTTTTATCAAAAAATAACGGATATTTATGCTACCAGTATTGATTATGATGTAAATGCAAAAACCACCCAACTCTTTTTTGCCAAGGTACAAAATCAACTTCACTGGGCTATTCATGGCGAAACGGCAGCGGAGGTAATTGTCCATAGGGCAGACAGCAATAAACCTCATATGGGATTACAAACATGGAAAGATGCACCCAAGGGGAAAATACAGAAATTTGATGTGGTTGTTGCCAAAAACTATCTTACGGCAGAGGAATTAAAGGCCATGAGTTTAATTGTAAGTGCTTATCTTGATTTGGCGGAAGATATGGCTTTACGTCATATTCCTATGACAATGGAGGACTGGGCAAAACAGTTTGAGGGAGTTTTGCGGTTGACCCGCAAAGAAGTACTAAATGATGCAGGCAAAATTTCTGCTGATATTGCAAGAAGACACGCTTTGAATGAGTTTGAAAAATACCGTATCAAGCAGGACTCATTGTATCAAAGTGATTTTGATAGAATTTTGCTTGAGAATGAAAGTGAGGATAAAGAGCAAATAATCAAAGAGTAATTAAGGGGAATTAGAAATTAGTAATTAGTAATTAGCAATTAGGCAGATACCTTATCAAGGAATAAATGTCAAAGAACAAAGAGCAAAGAACAAATATGGTAGGTAGTTCCTGGGATTATATAGAGTTGGTGGTGTAAAATGAAAAAAATAGATAAAGAACTTATAACATTTACAGATAGTGGTTTGGAATTGGCGGTAACGGTTACGCCTGAAAAAGAAACCGTGTGGCTGACACAGGCACAAATGAGCGAGCTTTTTGATACGGCCCGTTCTTCTATTGCATATCACATTGGAAAAATATTTGCGGAAAAGGAATTGGATAAAAGTACTTCTGTCGAAATTTTCGACAGAAGTATGAATTCACGTCCGCCTAAATTCTATAATTTAGATGTAATAATTTCGGTGGGTTATCGTGTAAAATCCCAAAGAGGAGTTGTTTTTCGCAAATGGGCGACTTCGGTATTAAGAGAGTATCTGCAAAAAGGATATGCAGTTAATGAAAAACGCTTACAGGCATTACAAAAAACTGTTGAAATAGAATCACGCATTATTGCCGGTATGGCAGATATTGATGCAGGGGATGTTTTACGGGTGGTGAACGAATATGAAACTGCATTTATGCTTTTGGACGATTATGACCACCAGTGCGTAGTTAAGCCAAAAGGCAATTTGGCGACATACCGTTTGCAATATCAAGAGTGTAAAGACCTTATTGCCAAAATGGATTTTTGCAAAGAATCAGCAATTTTCGGGACGGAAAAAGAAATTGGCAAACTGGATGGAATAATAGCGGCTATTTATCAAAGTGCTTTTGGTAAGGATGTATATCCTTCGGTTGAGGAAAAAGCGGCAAATTTGTTGTATTTCCTTGTTAAAGACCATCCTTTTAATGACGGATGTAAAAGGATTGCGGCGGCATTGTTTTTATTTTTTCTCAATAAAAATAATATGCTCATAAAAAGCAACGGGAATAAATTGCTCAGCAATAGTGCATTGGTGGCAATAACATTGATGATTGCGGAATCAAGGGCAGAGGAAAAGGATATTATTGTTAAGGTAATAATGAATTTTTTGCAGTGGGAATAACATCCGGTTGATTATATTTTAGGTATCAGGTTTCAGGTTTCAGGGAAGGTTGGCATAGTGCGAAAGTTTTCCCTCTTCTTGGGGAGAGGGAATTAAAGGGTGTGGGGAAACATTGGATTACGCTGACGCTAATGAAAAGATAAAAACTTAAAGCTTAAAGTTATGGAAAAATGTTCCTTTGATTATAGCAGGGGAGTAGGCATAGCGAGAACTCTTGCCCTCTTTTCTAAAGAGGGGGGACCGCTTGCGGTGGGAGTTTTTGCATTATAACGAAAACTTCAAATAGAATATAAAATACGAGAGAAGTGAAAAGCAGTTTATGAATGCTTCGCATAATGCAAAAACACCCGTCTGCCCTTTTGTTCCTGTGGGCAGCCACCCTCTTCAAGAAGAGGGAAAAGAAGTTCGCACTATGCGGACTTTTTTATTTCAATCTTTATTTCGCTTTTCACTCAGCGTTAAAAAGCATTCAAAACAGCAAAATCTTATTTTTAATCTGTCAACATATTTGGTAAATCTGTTGACAGATTGAAAATCACTTTTCACGCTTTTAATTGCGTTTTTTTGAAGAGTGATTTTAGTGGTGAGAGTGAAGAGAGGAGAGAAAAGAATTTGAAAGAAGTTCTTTGCGATTAGAGCGGGAGAAAATTTTTCGTTAAAAACAGCAAAATTGCAAAATCAAAATGACGATATTTTGATACAGAATAACGTCATTTTAAAAATCAATTTTCACGATTTTTTCAGTTTTGAGTGAGAGATTTTTTTTGAAATGAAGGATTTATTCAATCGCTTTCGTTTTTTCTCTTTGTGCCAGTAATTCCTGTCTAAATTTATTCAGTTTCTTTTTTGTTTTCATTTTATTGGTTGTTTCCACAATTTTTAAAGTGATGTAATATAGCAAAAATCCAATTAAAACAACACCCTTTCCAAAATTGGTCCATACTTGACTTCTGCTAAGGGTTCTTTTGTTGTCATGCCATTGAGTTAGTGTGTATAACAGGTCTTCATCTAATTTTGGCATAATATTGTTTCACCTCCTTTTTTGTAAATTCCCCTTGTTGAACAAGAAGGTCTAATAATTCTTTATCTGACGGGATTTTTTTAGCGTTTGTATATCCGGCAGAAATTACAATTATGAGGTATATGGCAATTAAGCCAATGAAGAAATAATCCATTTCAACATCTTCCTTTCTGTTTTAAAATCAATTTATACATTGGGACTATTTGTCAAAGAAATCCTTGAAAAACCAGTATGTTTCTAAAAGGTCTGGGAATTTGATGGTGGCATTATATTTTTTTTTCCAATAGTTGACAATTCTGTTTTTCTGTTCTTCTGATTGGAAAATCAAAATATTTTTTTTGTGAAATGCCTTGAAGTATATGCTTAGTTTGTCCCTGTTTTTTATCCTTTTTATTTCGGAAAGGTCTAACTGGAAATTACCGCCTTGAGGGCGGCAAATGAACATTGTTTGATAATTCTCCACTTGGTCGCAATACAGTATTTCAGTTGATGCTTTGCAAGGGGATGCCATAAGCATTAGGCATATACTCAGTGCCAATAGTTTTAGCGTTTTCATAAATACCTCCTTGAAAATTTGATTTCATTATACAATTCACAATGTCTAATTCATTGGACATTAGGAAAGAAATTTATTTTGGAAAAAATTAGATTTATGTTCAACCAATTGAACATAAATGTTGTATAATATATAAGGGAGGATAGAACTATGAACGCAAATTACAATTTACTTTCTTATAACTTATATCATCTTTTAAAGAATTATGCCGGCCCGCAGCATCCGTTGAAGCAGAGGGAGATTTTGGACATTCTTGAAGATATTTACCGTATGGAACCGGCACGGGGGACTTTAACCAAAACATTACATGAAATGGAAGATGCCGGTTGCCCGATATGTGGCTTGGACGGCAGAAAGGGCATTTGGCTTGCTCCGGATTTTACTGATATGGAAATAAAACTTTTAATCGGTCCGCTGGTAATGGCAAATTATCTGTCGTCTAAAAACTTGTACAAGCTTCTAAAAAAATTAGAGATATTGGATGGGGGAGCAGAAAAATCAAAACGTCAACCGTTCAAACAAAACTGTTATTTACGTAGTCAGGGAGATATTTTTGAGACCTTAAAAATTATTCAGCAGGCCGAAGAGCAACAGGATCAGTTGCTTTTTACATATTGTGATTTGAATGAGAATAGAGAGTTTGTACCACGCAAGGATAAATTGCATCCGAATGGGCAAAGAACAGTAAGTGTGTACGGCTTTATTTGTGTCGGCAATCATTATTATATGGTAGCACATGAAGATGAAGATTATTTACGGAATTTCCGTATTGATAAAATGACAAATTTGCTTATCACAGGGAAAAAAGCACGAGATATATCCACAATTTCAGGATATGAAAAAGTTAAAAAATTGAATGTTGCTGAATATGTGGCAAATATGAATTATAAGATGTTCCCTGGCGATTTGATGGAGTGTGAATTTCGCTTACATCTTCCGAACCCTTATCTGGCTAACTATTATATTAACATTATGTGGGATGAATTTGGGGATAAGGCAAAGAATTTTACTTATGTTGATAAAGAAACTATAGATTTTTCAGTAAGTATTCCAAAGGAAAGTGCAAAAATATTTGTCCAACAGTATTGTGATATTGTGGAGGTTATCAAACCCGCTGAACTCAGAAATCAAGTACGGGATATTCTGAAAAACGCATTAACAAAATATAAGTGATGCGTAAGATTGTGGCTTGTGTCTAATGGGTGTTAAGGAATCAAAAGGACTATGGTGGAGTTCAAATTGTTTTCCGTCAATTCAAACCATAAAACAAAGTAATTCAAGGATTAAATCATAGTAATTCAACATCAATTCAAAAATATTTCAAAAATATCTTGACATAGTTCAAAAAGTGTGGTATTATATTCGCAACAGGAAAGGAGGCAGTTCAAATGCTTGAAAATCAAAATGTTGCGATGTTTGTAGAGAACATCCATACTTTAGCAAAACTCTACGGTATGAAAATTGGTGAGGTTGAGGATAAGGCGGGGATTAGCAGGGGGTATGTTTCCCGGCTGAAAAAAGCAGGGGAAAGTGCCAACATTCAAGATGACACGGTGAAGAAAATTGCAGATGTGTTTGGATGTAGTGCTAAAGCAATTCTGTGTCATGACTTAAAGAATATGGGGAAGGATGACCTTTATTACTTTGATTTTGTTCTTAAGTTGTATGAGGATACGCAACACGGAATAGTTGTTTGGGATGTGGATGATTTATGTCCTGAAGAAATATCTCAAGAAGAGTACAATAATCATCCCTACAAAAATTTTCATCATTATCGTGAACAGGAAAATGGGGATGGCTGTGAATGTGAATCAGAATTTTTATCTGATGGATTAGGTGGAAAAGCTTTTGTTCAGTACAATGGCTTGTGGACTTGTCAAATTGGAGAAAATGTTAAGTTGTTATTTGTTGCTGTAGACATATGGCAATCAGAGATATGGGATTCACCAGCTGCTGAACAAATACAGAATACAAATGAATATCATGCTGAATTATATTTAGAAAAAAATGGTGAATTTTTACCCCTATGTGCTTCATATAGAGATAATGAATTAGGTGATATATTGATTGACTTATGGGGTTGGCTTTTTCGTTATGGGGACACATCGATCCGTCTTACGGATGAGATAAGAGAAGTTATTGATGAATTTATGGGGAAAAAACATAATGTGAGTGAAGAACAATCGGTTGAGAAAGTAGGTATTACAGATAAAAAGAATATTTCTTTACAAGGAGAAGCGGCGAAGAAAGCACTGGAAACAATGTTGAAGTTTAATAGCCGTTCTAAAAAAGTGGTAGATATGTAGATTTTGTCTAAAATAAGCTTAAAAAGTTATGATGGAGGAAGAATAATGGTTATTGTTAATGAAGCAAAGTACCAATATGGTAAAGAAACCGGCTCATTCACTGTAATGAAAAATATGATATTAACGGGAAACAAAGAAAAAGATAAGGCAATTAAAATAGGATTAATATTGTTTTGGATTCCATTTATTGCGTTGTTTATGATTATTAGTACGTTGGCCGGTAAATTAGTTTTTGCACCTTTAGAATTTGGCATAGTTATTTTTATTTTTTTGGTTTTGGGTTCTAAGATTTTACCGCCATTTATAGATAAGTTCTATAACTATATTGATCAAAGCGTTCAAGGTGATTTGATAGTTTATAAGAAAAAAATGTTGAGGGATATGTTGTTAAACAAAACTATTACAGTTGATATTTATAATAAGTTGGTGTGGGAGGTAGAAAATGGCAAGTGTTGATAAGGATTTAATTAGGACATTAGACCATTGGAAAAAAATGGGCGGAGTTTATCGTGACTTAGATTTGGTGAGAATTCCAATTGCAGATTTAGCAAGGGATATTAGAAAAATACAAGATGAAAGAGTGCGGCAGATATACGCAAGGGAAACAGAGAGATTGTTAAACAGGGTTGTGGAAGAATTGCAGAAACAAAATAGCTAAAGTTAAAATAATTATTCTAAATATAAAGTGTTATCTAACTTAAATACTAATGAGGAGGTATATTCTATGAATGGAAATACAAGAAGAATTGCGGGAAACATACTTTTTTATGGTGTTCCTGGGAGTGGTAAAAGTTATAAAATAAAAATGGAATATTGTAACGATGAAAACTTTATGGAAAGGGTAGTTTTTCATCCAGATTATACATATTCAGATTTTGTTGGACAAATCTTACCGCAAAATAATGAAGGGCATATTTCGTATTCTTTTACGGCAGGTCCTTTTACAAAAATTTTAAAGAAGGCATATAGGGATACGGAAAACAATTATTTCCTTGTTGTTGAAGAATTAAATAGAGGAAATGCCCCCGCTATTTTTGGAGATGTTTTTCAGTTGCTTGATAGGAATGAAAATGGCGAAAGTGAATATGGTATAAATAATTCTGATATTGCAGAATTTGTGTATGGTGATAAGGATGAGATGGTTAAAATTCCAAGTAATCTTTTTATACTTGCAACAATGAACACTGCTGATCAAAATGTATTTACTCTTGACACAGCATTCAAACGCAGATGGCGAATGTGTTGTGTATGTAATGACGTATCAAGGTGTAATTATGTTCATACTTCAATTTGTAATACAGAAATTACTTGGAAATCTTTTCTGAAGACGATTAATCAGGTGATAGTTGAAACAGCAGAAAATAATATTGGTGTGGAAGACAAACGGCTTGGTGTATTTTTTGTTAGTAAAGAAGAATTGCAAAGCACGGAATTGTTCGGCGAAAAAGTTTTAATGTACCTTTGGACAGATGTATTTAAATTTAATCATGAGGAAATTTTTAAGGAAGAATATAAAACTTTGGAAGATTTACTTAATGGGTTTCAAAATCTTAAATTTGGGATTTTTAATGAAGATATAGAATTTGAAAAGGATTATTCTGCTATCTATAATAATGGCGAACTTGTATCTGAAATTAATGATGATAAGGTAATTTCTGAAGAACAGTATTTTGAACAAAGAAATATTAGTCAACAGAATAGAAAGGTTTATTATGAAATAAAAAACAGATTGGCAATACAAGGATATAGGTGTGAATATAATCATACAAAATATTCGTATATCGGAGTAAAAATTCCTAATTCACGTATGATAGCGGAGATTTGGTTTAGAAAAAATGATATTGATATAAGATTAAAACAAACGCAGAAAGTTAAAGATAATCTTGGCTATTTTCTGGGAATTAGTAACCGACATTCACAAAAATTTGATTATCAAATTTTTGTGAATGAAGAAACTGATATTGATGCAGTTGTGAACGCAATAGTTGGTTCTTATGAACACTTTAAATAGAATGATGAATGATAATTATTTTGTCACAAGTAATGAAATAGAAAATGCTTTTGTGGGAATTAAATTTGTTAATGATATGCCTATGGTTATATTTCCACAGGGGTTTAATATTGCAGATGACGAAAAAGAACAAAGAAAAGATGTATTTAAATTATTAAATGTTCTAAAAAAATTTGCCGAAAAGAGAAAAGGCGATAAAGCAATAACATCGGCTGAAAAATTATTTGAATTACCAGTACTTTCATATCAATATGTCATTCAAGATTTCTTGGCTCATGGATATTATGTTGAAAAAGAAAGGGTTTATAAACAGGTAGTTAAAGGAAAGATTAATTGGAAACGTACTATTCAAAAAGAAAAACCGCAGGTAGATAATGATAATATTGTATATCTCAATTTTCAAGTTAGGCAAAACAAGATAAATGACAATAATTTGCTAACTCAAATACATAAGTATTGCGTGTATTTATGTTTTCAAAAGTTTGGATGGTTATATTTGTCTTCTGCATACTTGCCTCAAAAACCATTATTTAAGTTAAGTAATAATTTATGTATAAATATCTTAAAAAGTGCGATAAATAGTACTTTTAATGATGCGAAGAAAAAACTTTTTCAAAGTATGATAAATATATTGCTTTTTGAAAAAGAAAATGGAGGTACAAATGATTTTGCTGTTGGAGTTGAAAAATTTGAATATGTATGGGAACGTTTGATAGATTATGTTTATGGAGAAAACATTAAAGACAAATATTTACCACATGCCAGATGGACTATTTTGAATAATGGAATTTGTGAATCTTGTAGTGCGTTAGAACCTGATACGATTATGAAACATAATAACAAATACTATGTTTTGGATGCAAAATATTACAAATATGGTATAACGAATAATATTCAGCATCTTCCGCAAACATCATCAATACAGAAGCAGATTACTTATGGTAAACATATTTTAGAAAATGAACCAATTTCAAAAAATGATGTGTATAATGCTTTTCTTTTGCCCTATAATGGCGGGGATAGTGAAAACTATAAAGCCATTGGAATAGGAACTGTTGATTGGGAACAATATAATTCTGAAACGCCTAATTGTGCGTATGTATTAGGTGTTTTGGTTGATACAAAAACTTTGATAACTTCATACAAAAAACATAATCAAAGAGAAATTGAGAAGTTGGCAAAGTTAATAGATAGTTCGGTGTTGGCTTTTAGGGACAGTGTTTAACTTTGGAATATGATATATTGATATATCATAAAAGAAATTTTGAAATTTTTTAATTTTAAGGAGGTAGTATTATGGCTTTACCGGGAAAGCGTGGCCGTTATGACGGCAAAAGGGGTTTCAACAATTTGGAGGGCGACCATATTGATTTTGAAAGAGGGGAACGTTTCAGAAAAGGGGATGTGGTTAACGGTTATGACTGGTATGATGAATGCGTCAAACGTTTTGAAGTCCGTGATTCCTACATCAAGAATGGCAAGCGGTGTATTGAGGTTTATGACGATTCCATGTGTGAAGTGAAAGAAGTGGAATTGGATGACTGAATAATCCGTCCCGTTTTTTGCAAATGATTGGTGAATATGGCACATTGGAAACCTGTCACCGTTTAATTGCAAAGCAGGATAATATATTGTCAGAGGGACTGGTCAGGTTGCAAATGGTGGGAAAATTGGAATGGTCAATGGAATATATTGTTTTGAAAGAACAATACAGGGAATTATTTACAGACGAGGAGCGTGCTGTTTGCAGAAAAAGATTAGTTGATTTGGATTTTAAGTTTAATGACTGATGTTTTATTGTGTTTGTAAATCTTTTTAGAACTTGTTGCTGATTTCTGCTTTTAATTTTGGTCTTGACTTAGCCAAAATGCCGAAGCGGGAAAATCACCCGATTTTCTTCAAATTTTAGGAGAAAATCGGGTGATTTTCTATGTTGGGGCTTAGAGAATGAGTAATGAGTAATTAGTAATTAGTAATGAGTAATTGTGGTGGGATGTTCCGGGGATTGTAGCAGAAGGTTGGCAGGGTTCGTAGGGGGACGGGTTCTTGCCGTAGGCAAGGTTCCGCACCCGGGCAAAGCGTGGCTTTGCACAATGTTGGCAAGCAGTGACAAAGTTTTCTGCGTAATCCGCACCCCCAGTCGCCCGCCTAAAAAACTTAACGGCGCCAGCCCCCGCAAAGGCGGGGGCTATTTACGTTCCTGTAATTTATTGTATAATCAAAGGAACATTTTACATTCATTTCACTTTTTTATTCTAATCATAGGAACATATTACCATTAATTTCTAACTTCTAACTTACAACTTCTAACTAAAACGTATCTGCCTAATTGCTCACCCCACCACCCCCAACACGCTCCCATAGGCGGTCCCCCGCCCCTTTATGGGCGGACGAGGGTTCACATTATGGACGGAAAAGATGTTCAAAATTGCAACTTGAAAAATAGGGAACTTTTTGCTATAATTGTGGCGTAAAAGTTCCCTACTTTTTGGGGAGGGGTGAAATGAAAAAAAGAAATATCCAAGAAATTTTATATTTGCGGGCGGAGGCGTTGGCACGCTACAAGATGCTGCCCTATACAGGAACAATAGATATTAAAGAGAAAGATGGCCGTAAATATCTTTATGTCCGTAAGCGTTTGGCTGGCAAACTGACTTCAGAGTATGTGGGGCCTTATGATGATGTGCTGTATGACCGGCTGCTGTCGTATGCCAAGCAGGGCAGGGAATTGAAAAAAAATATACGCAGGTTGGAAAAGGAGTTGGCTGATTCAGGTTATCAATCTGTTGGGATTAATCCCGGCTTGATTAAAAATTTGAATTTTGCCCGTGCTAATATTAAGAACAGTATTTATGCTCAAGCGATTTTGGAGGGGGTTGCCACAACTTTTCCGCAAACTGAAAGAATTATTGACAACGGGAAGATTACGGGGATGACGGCAACAGATGTGCAAAAGGTTTTGAATCTTAAACATGCCTGGGAATTTATTCTTGATGATGATGTAATTTTATGTCCTTCGGATTATGCAGTACTTTGCAGGGTTGCCAAGTTGGTTAATGAGGGATTTTTCTATGACGGCGGGCAGTTGCGTAATGTTCCTGTGGCAATAGGCGGCACGGATTATACACCGCCTTTGCCGGAAGAAAATGAGGTCAGGGAACAATTACAGCAAATTCTTAACAGCAACAGTGATAAGGTTGGGATTGGCATCAAGTTGTGTTTGTGGTGTATGAAAGCACAGTTGTTTAATGACGGAAACAAGAGGACGGGGATTATTTTTGCCAACCATTATTTGATTTCACAGGAGAGCGGGCTTTTGATTGTTCCTGAAAAAGAGGTAAATGTTTTCAAGGGCAAGTTGGTGAAATATTATGAGGGGGATTTGTCCGCTGATTTGGAAAATTTTTTGAGAAAGAAATGTTGGCACGGGTGTAGTTAGTAATTAGTAGTTAGTAATTAGTAATTAGTAATTAGTAATTAGTAATCATGGTAAGGTGTTCCGGTGATTAGATGGAATTACCCCTTCCTTTTGGGAGGGGAGGGCCGATACTGGAACGTGGACCGGCGGGGTGAGCGATTAGGTAGTGACAAAGTTCTCTGCGTAATCCGCACCCCCAGTCGCTGAACAAGTTAAAAGTTATAAGTTAAAAATGAAGAATTATGGTAGGATGGGCGGTTGATTATAGTTGTGGATTTTGTGAATTATAGTTTTAATTCCACAATTTTATAAGTAAGTTATTGACAAAATGCAAAGTTGGTTATAAAATTGTGGAAAAAATGGAGGGGATATGGAAAAATATTTTAACCGTATTGCTGATAAAGAACTGAAAATGCGTTTGGAGTCATCAGGCGCTGTTCTTGTACAGGGTGCTAAATGGTGCGGTAAAACTACTACTGCAAAGAATCAGGCACGGAGTGTTTTACTTATGCAGAATCCTGATAAATTAAAAGAAAATTTGCAAATTGCCGCCATTTATCCTACTAAATTGTTGGAGGGTGAAGTTCCGCGTCTGATTGACGAATGGCAGATGGCTCCTAATTTGTGGGATGCTGTTCGTTTTATGGTTGATGAGCGTGGCAAGATGGGGCAGTTTATTTTGACAGGGTCAGCTGTTCCGTCCGGTACTGATGAAATTTATCATAGCGGGGTTGGCAGGATAAGCCGGCTGCTGATGCGTCCTATGACGTTGTTTGAATCAAAAGAATCAAGCGGTGAAGTTTCTCTTGGGTTGCTTTTTGATGGGGTAAAGAATGTTGAAGGGAAAAGTAAGTTAGGATTTGAGGACTTAGCTTTTGCAATTTGCCGTGGAGGGTGGCCTCAGGCAGTAGTTTGTCCTAAAAAAGTTGCCCTTAGGCAAGCGTATGACTATTATGATGGTGTAGTGGAATTGGACATGCCAAGATTGGATGGGGTGGAGCGGAACAGTTCACGGTTGCGGCGGCTGATGCGTGCTTATGCCCGACATGTGGGCGGTCAA
>JAZLLX010000008.1:0-1269 GCA_045598345.1 Acidaminococcaceae bacterium
GCAGGCACCGCCACATCGAACGTTACCTTGCTATAGAAATCATTGTTGTCCACCCTGGCTTCATTGTTTGAAATATGACCTGGCTGACCAATGGCACTGCCGTAACTACTGCCATAGATAAACCCCTCGTCGCCCGGTTGAAAGCCTTGCTCGAGGACAGTGTTTGGCACAAAAGCCGCCTTCTTGCCCTTGCAGGAGGCGCTAAAGGTCTTGTTGACGAAGGTAACGTCGCCGTTCTGCTGCACAAGGGCCTCGTCGTCCTTGGAGCATGCCGCCAGCAACAGCAACGAGGCCGACAGCATAAAGATAAATTTCTTCATGATTTTTTGATTTTTAATTGTCATTGAAAAAGCGTTGCAAAGCCATTGCAACATCATTCCGCCTCGACGGCATTATTGATGGAAGACCCCTCGAAATACGTTTTAGACACACCGCCCGATGTGCTGATGACATCCATCACGTCGAACCGCACCACCATGGCTTGCGGCTCGTCAAAAAAAGCTTTGTTGTACATAATTTTATAAATTTGGTATTAATAATAATGTGAATAAGTTGTCAAAAAAAGTGCATAAAAAAAAACGCCACTACGAGCTGAGACAGAAGCCCATAGCGGTGTAAGCGTTATATAAAAGTTAGCGATAGCAAGTGGCGACTATGCGTCGCCCCCCCCCCACAACACGTTGATTTCGTAGTAATTACACATATTTTCCAACAAGAATATTATCATACAAATGTAAGAAAAAAAGAGAAATAAGAATTAAGAAATTAGAGGTATGAGTTATGAATTTAGAAAGATGATAGTGCAATAAACAGCCGACATGTTTAATCCGATAAATCACAAAGTGTGGATAGTGCTTTTGCCCTTACAGGGCGAGGATTGACGGGCGATAATACCCAGGGCGCCGCCCTGGACTGAAAGCTTGCTGCCCCGTTGGGGCGTTAAATGCAAATTACCACTGTCCGACAAATACAAATTATTACTGTCCGTTAATTACATATTATTCTGTACGACAAATCGCAAATAGTGCGGGTAGTACTTTTGCCCTTACAGGGCGAGGGGTGACGGGCGAAAACACCCAGGGTGCTGCGCTGGGCTCAAAGCGTGTTGCCCCGTTGGGGCGTTAAATACAAATTAGCACCGTTCGACAAATACAAATTATTACCGTCCGCTAATTACAAACTTATTACTGTTCGACAAATCGCAAATTATTACTGTTCGACAAATCGCAAATAATAATCAGCTCCTTGGGGTATATTTTGTCGCACAGT
>JAZLLX010000009.1:0-2523 GCA_045598345.1 Acidaminococcaceae bacterium
CCCCCTCTAAGGGGCACGAGAGTTCGCATTCAGCGGACTCTTGCCCTCTTTGCAAAGAGGGTGGATTGCCTAAAGGAACATAGAAAGGCAAGACGGATGATTTTTTATTCTAATCATAGGAACATATTACCATCATTCTTAATTCCTAATTCATAATTCATAATTAATTTTGCATGCCATTTTCCCCACTGCAATCGTCAAAACACCTAAAATTTCAACATCTGTTGAATACATGTTGAAATTTTAGGGGTTTTGGCAAAGCATTTGGGTTTTTGTGTTGAAAAATTAATTTTGCGGACAGGAAAATGTGTTTGGTTTTTGGGAATGTATTTGGCTTCAGAGAGGTTGATTGTATTTTAAGTATCAGGTATCAGGTTACAGGATAAAGGAATTAGGATTTAGGGGGAATTGGTATAGTGCCGACTTTTTAATTTTAATCAACGGAGCATCTTACCATATTTTAAGCTTTAAGTTTCTAGCTTTTAATTGATTTGATGTTCCTAAAAAATAATTCTTGACATTGTAACGTGTTTTGCGTTACAATGTCAACGAGGTGATTAGAATGGAAAAGACAGCGACTTTGAATTTAAGGGTAAATCCAGATTTAAAACATCGTGCTGAAGATGTCCTAAAACAACTTGGTATTCCCATGTCCGTTGCGATTGATATGTTTTTGTCTCAAATTGCGTTGACCAAAGGTATCCCTTTTGCTTTAAAGATGCCAAGGGAAGTAAATGCTGATTTGATGACGGGGGAAGAATTAAGGGAAAAAATCAGGCATGGGTATGAACAGGCAGTTTCTGATAAAACTATGGTGGCGGAAGAGGCGTTTGAAAATTTTAGGAAGCACATAAATGGATAAGTATGTAGTTAAGATTACTGAAGATGCTTATGCAGATATGGAATATATTTATGAGGGGGTACTATGGCTAACACAATCTAAAAAGATTGCTATGCGACAGTATGACCTTATCACAGAGGCAATTATGTCTTTGCAAAATTTTCCGTATGCCACTAAGGCATTAGAAATTGTAGATTTTGAAGGTTATCAGTTGAGAAGGATGGTAGTCAATAAGTATTCGGTTATTCTTATAGTCAAAGGAAATGAGGTTATTGTTACTAATGTAATTTACAGTTCGGGAAATTTAATGAGCAAGTTGTTGGGATATGCTTAATGATAGTTTTAAGCTTTAAGTTTTTAACTTTTCATTTCTTATCGCACTTTCCCCACACCCGCTTTCAGCACCCTCTCCCCAGGGAGAGGGCAAGTGACTGAAATTTTAATCATAGGAACGTTTTACCATCATTCTGCATTCCTAATTCATAATTCTTAATTAGTTATCAATCCCCACCGCTTTGCGGAGCCCCTTCACCAAGGGGCCTTAGGTTCGCATTCAGCGGACTTTTTTATTTTAATCACAGGAACTTTCTACCACAATTATTCATTACTCATTATTCATTACTCATTATCCAAACCCCTAACCCCTGACCTCTAATCCCTAATCCCTAATCCCTAACTCCTAACCCCTAAATAAAATATACATTGCCTTTTACAAAAAAAGTGATACAATATAATTTATTATGGATAAGTTTACGAAATCGGTTTTTTACAAGTTAATAGTTTTGGCTGTTGGGGCTTTGCTGATGGCTGTTTCTACGGATATGTTCTATGTTCCGAGCAATTTGCTTAATGGCGGCATGAGCGGTTTTGGTATGTTAATCTATTATACCGCCGGCGTACCCATCGGTATTGCCACCCTTGCCTGCAATATACCTGTCTTTATTTATGCGTTCTTTAAGATGAGCCGTCAGTATGTGGCTTATACGGCTTATACCATAGTCATATTTTCTTTTTTGACGGATTATTTGCATGGTTTGCCGCCTTCAGGATTGCATGATATTCTTTTGAATTGTATTGTGGGCGGTGTGATTGGCGGTATCGGCAATGCCTTAATCTTCCGTATGGGCTCATCCAGTGGTGGCGGGGATATTATTTGCACTATGGTGAACCGCAAATTTGCTATTCCGATGGCAACTACAGGTTTCTTAATCAATCTGGTGGTCTTGATTTTAGGCAGTTTTGTTACCGGTCTTGAACCTGTAATTTACACCGCCATTGCGTTCTTCGTATCCGCCAAGGTCTGCAATGCCGTTGTGACCGGCTTTGATTTTAAGAAAAACATTATGATTATCAGCGACCATGCTGATGAAATTGCGGATGCCATTATTAAAATTGTGGGGCGTGGCGTAACCTTCTTTTATGCAGAGGGGGCCTATACCCATCAGCACCGCAAGGTAATTATGGTTATTGCCCGTCTGACCCAGACGGCAGAAATACGCAACATTGTTAAGGAGATTGACCCAGCGGCCTTTATGACCATGAGCGATATAAACGATGCCTACGGCAAGGGATTCACTTTGAAAGCGGACTTGAAACCGAAGGCAGAAACTGAGAGTGAAGTTGAACCGGGGAATAATAATGAGTGATGTTTTAGTTTGTCCCATCTGTCCCAGGGCCTGTGC
>JAZLLX010000010.1:0-21104 GCA_045598345.1 Acidaminococcaceae bacterium
CAAATTAAAAGTTATAAGTTAAAATCTTAAAATTATGGTAATATGTTCCTTTAATTGAAAATAAAAAAAATCCGCTTGGTGCGAACTTTTTTCCCTCTTTCTAAAGAGGGTGGCTGCCCACAGGAACACAGGGGGCAGACGGGTGTTTTTGTATTATGCGAAGCATTCCTAAACTTTAAGTTTTAAGTTTTTATCTTTTCATTAGCGACAGCGTAATTGCTCACCCCACCACCGTCCTTCTATGTTCCTTTAGACGATCCCCCGCCCCTTTATGGGCGGACGAGGGTTCGCAAAACCCCGCACACCCGAAACCCAAAATCTAATCACAGGAACATATTACCATATTTGTTCTTTATTCTTTGTTCTTTGACATTTATTCTTATCGTACTTTTCCCCACACCCCTGCCCCTCTCCCCAAGGAGAGGGTAACTATCGCACTCTGCTGACTTTCCCAAATCTAATCACAGGAACTTTTTACCTTATTTGGTCTTTGCTCTTTGTTCTTTGACATCTATTCTTTGATAAAATATCTGCGTAATCTGCACCCCCAGTCGCAACCACGTTCCTAAAAGCGACAGCCCCCGCAAGGGCGGGGGCTACTTATGTTCCAGTAACCTGTTATATAATCACAGGAACATTTTACCACAGTTACGCGTTACGCGTTGCGAATTAGGCGTTATATTCCCCTGAAACCTGACACCTGAACAATCCTATTTCCTTCTAAAGAAATTCTCCACCACTACAAACAACACGGGAATGAGGAAGATGCCGAAACCGGTGGCGATGGTCATGCCGCCCACTACCGCATTCCCCATAGAAATACGTGAACCAGCGCCCGGGCCTGTGGCAATCGCCAGAGGCAAACATCCTAAAATAAAGGCAAAAGATGTCATTAAAATCGGACGCAGACGCAATTTGGACGCTTCCAAAGCCGCCGCAATGGGCTCCATCCCGTTTTCCAAATTCATCTTGGCATATTCCACTATCAAAATAGCATTCTTTGCCGCCAGACCTATTAAGGTAATCATGGCGATTTGCATATACACATCGTTATTCTGCCCCCGCAAATACTGGCTGAGGAAACATCCAAAAATCGCACTGGGTACGGACATCAGCACCGCCAAAGGAATTGTCCAGGACTCATACAATGCCGCCAGGCACAAAAACACGAATATCAAAGAAATAATATAAATTTTCGTAGAACTGCTGCCTGCCTCAATCTCATCCCTGCTCTGGTCAACCCACTCGTGAATATAGGTCGTGGGCAACACTTCCGCACAGACCTGGTTGATGGCTTCCATTGCCTGTCCTGTGGAATAGCCATCCGCCGGGTCGCCGGAAATCTTAATCGCCCTGGCACCGTTATACCGGGTCATAACCAAAGAACTATTAGTGGGAGTAACCTTGACCAAAGTGTTCAAAGGTGTTAAAGTTCCCTGCCCGTTCCGCAGGAACATAAACTGCATATCTTTGTGGCTGTGCCTGTATTCGGGTGCCGCCTGAATAATGGATTTCCAGGTTCTGCCGAAAGCGTTAAAATCGTTGACTTCATAACCGCCCAAGAACACTTGCAACGCATTATATACACTGGCAACGGGAATGCCCAACTGCTGTGCCTTGTCCCTGTCCACTTCAAAATTATAGGTGGGTGTGCTGGTGTTCAAAGTTGTATAGAGCATCCCCACTTCCGGCCGTGCCATAGCGGCTTTGATAAATTCCTGTGCCCGCTCACCCATTTGCAGGGAATCCTCGCCTGCCAGATTCATTAAATATAATCCCAATGTTCCCGTGTCGGACGCTCCGGGCAATGCCGCCGGCTGGAAAGCCATAACATTGGCATCCGTTTCCTGTGCGCCCAAAGCCCACATCACGGGAATAATGTCCTGAATGGTGTTGTCCCGCTCTTCGTAGGGTTTCATAACCGTCAGGAAGAGGCCGCTGTTGGGCTTGTGCCCGCGGGAAAGAATATCTATGCCCGCAACCTGCAAAACATAATTTACGCCGGGGAGTTTGCGGATTTTTTCCGTATAGGCATCCATGGCCTGCACCGTCCTTGTGGTTGATGCACCTTCCGGCAAACTGAAGGATGCCACGGACATGCCCTGGTCCTCATTGGGCACAAAGCCGGTGGGGGTAATCTTTACCAAAAATCCGATGCAGATACACATGCAGAACAATCCGCACATTACGGATTTACGGATGTGCAAGCAGGTTTCCACTATATTGATATAACGCACCAGAGTGCGGTCATACCAGCGGTTGAAGGCACCGATAACCCTGCCAATCACCCCGGTAAATATTTCTTCCTTGTTTTCCTTTTTCAAAATCAACGCACACAAAGCCGGAGTCAGAGTCAGTGCCACCAGTGCGGAAAGCAGCATGGAAACGGAAACCGTAATGGCAAACTGCTTGTAAAGTTCGCCCACCGTACCGCCCGTGAAAGCAACCGGCACGAACACTGCCGCCAGCACAAAGGCGATGGCAACAACAGGCCCGGACACTTCATCCATGGCCCTGTAAGTGGCTTGTTTTGGTGAAAGTCCGTTTTCCTGAATGTGATGCTCCACCGCTTCCACCACCACTATGGCATCATCCACCACCAGGCCGATTGCCAAAATCATGGCAAAGGCGGTCAAAGTGTTGATTGTAAAACCCAACAGTACGAAACTGGAGAGGGTGCCGACCAATGACACAGGCACCGCCAAAATAGGAATGAGCGTTGCCCGCCAGGAACCGAGGAATAAAAATACCACAAGGATAACCAGCACCAATGCTTCCACAAAGGTGTGGGCAACCTTGTTCAAGGATTCTTTGATGAAGTTTGTGTTGTCCTGAACCACCAGAAGTTGGATGTCGTCCGGGAAACGGGTTTGGGCATCCGCAATGGCTTCCTTAATCTTTGCCACCGTGTCCAAAGCGTTGGCGTCACTGGTCAAAGAAACTGGGAAAACCGCCGCATCGCCGCCGTTAATTTTGGAAACCGTTGCATCGTTCCTGGCCGCCGGGCCAATTTTGGCAATGTCACGGAGTTTCAAAACAGAACCGTTTTGGGCACGGACGATTACATTGCCGAACTGTTCCGGGGTCTCCAAGCGTCCCTGACTGAAAGCGGAATAGGTTCTTTCCTGCTCCGCAATGGTGGGACGGTCACCGATGGAACCAACCGCCGCCTGCACGTTCTGCGTGGAAATGGCGTTAATGACCTCATCCACCGTCACCCCAATCTGTGCCATTTTTTCAGGATTCAGCCAAATTCGCATAGAATATTCCGGGGCATAGGCCTCAACGGAGGATACGCCCTTGATACGCTTGATGGCATCCAAAAAGTTGACATCCGCATAGGTACGCAAAAACATGGAATCATAAGTGTTGTTTGGCGATACCAAAGCGAAATACATAATGGTTTCGCTGGATTCCTTAACCGTGGTTATGCCATAGGCATTAACTTCCTTCGGCATGGAACTGGAGGCCTGGCTCACACGGTTCTGCACTTCTACGGAAGCGATGTCCGCATTTTTGTCAAGATTGAATTGTACATGCAATTCATACTGCCCTGTGGAAGTGGAAATGGAATCCATATCCAACATATTTTCTACGCCCATAACCTTTTGTTCAACGGCCTGGGCCACAGCCCCTTCCACCGTATCACTGCTTGCCCCCATATAGGTTGTGGAAACCGTAATACGGGGTTTGGTGATGATCGGATATTGGGCAATGGGCAGGGAGAATCCCGCCAACACCCCCAACAGGGTTATTAAAATAGCCAGCACCATAGCGAAAACCGGCCGGTCAATAAAAAACTTAGCCATTATTTACCTCCAGTTTTAACGCCCCTGTGTGGTGTCCAAATCTTTTTCCTGCATGGGCAGGGCATTCACCGCCATACCGTTGCGGATTTTGCCGGTGCCTTCCACCACAACCTGTTCCCCTGCATGCAGACCCTCCGTCACCACAACCAAACGCCCCACATTCTGGCCTAACTGCACCTCACGCATGGTAACTTTTTTGTCCTCGTCCAAAACGAAAACAAGTTTTTTGTAAAGCATTTCCACCAAAGCCCTTTGAGGGACCAGAATTGCGTTCTGCAAAGTGCCGCCCTTGGCAGTTATATGGGCAAACATGCCGGGAAGCAGTTTTTTGTCCGGGTTTTCAAAAATTGCCCTTACGGTCACAGAGCCGGTGGAGTCCGTAACCCCCCGGTTCACTTCACTGATTTTGCCCGTCAGTTCATAAACCTCACCATTAGCCAAAGTCATAACCAAATCCGTAAGTCCTGCCCGTCCCGCCTGTTCCTTGGCAAGGTTCATATATTCCTGCTCTGCCACAGAAAATTTTACATACACCGGGTTGGTGTCGGAAATCTTGGTCAGCACTGTTTTGCCCGCATCGGCATAATTCCCCACTTCCACAGCGGTGGTGTCAATCCTGCCGCTGAAGGGCGCCTTCACAATGGTTTCATCAAAATCCTTTTGGGCATTGATATACAATGCTTTTGCCACATCCCTGAGATTCAACGCTTCCTCCATGGCCTTCTTGCTGACGGCATGCTTTTCATAAAGTTTGGAATAACGCTCCGCATCTGTTTCCGCTGTCAAATAGTTAGATTTGGCACTCAACAAATTAGCGCTGTAATTCCTTTGGTCAATCTTGTAAAGCCACGCCCCGGCAGTCACATTGTCACCGCCCTTGAAATATTTTTCCTTAATCTGGCCGCTGACCTGTGCCACCACGTTCATTTCCTGATTGGCCTCAATGAAGCCCGTGTAGTCATAAACCACCGGCGTGTCCCGCACAATGACCTGCATGGAACGTACCAATGGCGCCTGGGGTTTCGGCGCTTCCTTGCCGCAGCCCCCCAGCAAAACTGCCAGGGTGCAGCAGGCCGCCAAGGTTGCTGTTTTAATTCTTCTGTTCAGTATTCTTTTCTCCATTTTCCTTCTTCACCTTCTTCGTTTTCTTTGCTTTACCGCTGTCTTTTTTCTTCACATCCGCCTTGTCCTGCGAATTTTTGTCGTCTTTTTCTTTTTTCTTTACCTCATCCTTGGTTTCTTTCTTGTCGTCCTTGTCCCCGTTCTTGCTTTCATTCTTCTGCAAAATACCGCTCTTGGGCCGGATAAATTCCTCAAAAGAACCTAACTTGAACTGTTCCGCCCTCTGCTTGCCCTTTTCGTCCAAAACAACGGACAGATTGACATCCTTCATAAACCAGTTGTCCAAATCTTTCCTGGTGTATTTGTGTTTGGACGGGCTCAACTCAGACATTCTTTTCAGGAAAGCGCTATCGGTCTTGAAAACGTCATTCAAAACAATTTCCTCACCGGTCACAGGATTTATGTGCAGGAAATGATTGTAACGGTTGCTGCCGCCGATGAAACGCAGGGACAAAATTTTTTCATAGGCCAAAACAATTTCAAACCCCATGGCCGCATTCTGGCTGAAAAGTTTCTCCAAATCCGGCTTATATTCCCTCTCAAAAAGTCCGTTCACCTTTTGTGCCACGGTTTTATCCTTGGCATAGAACCTTGGGAAACCCGCATTGGCCCTTTCAATGTAAATCCTTTCAGGATATATCTCGTAAATTATGGTTTCCACACCCTTGTTCAATTTGTCCTTTTCGTTAGGGATGGAGGGCATTTGCAGAACATAATGATTCATTTTCCAACTGTCATCCTTCTGCAAATTCAGCCGTGCCGCCACATAACCCAGTTCCGTATTGTTCAGTTCAATCCGCTGGCAGGCAAAGAGTTCGTCCACCCCGTCCTTGTCGCAATCAAAAGGCACTATGGACAAAAAGCCCTGGAAATTGGGGTCATAACCCCGGTTGTAATAATTGCTGATCTTATCCCAAATCTTATCCGCCAAAGGAATGGTCTGTTTGGTGCCGTCAATAAGTTTGACATTGAGTTTTTTCTCGTCCAAAGTTGCCTCTTGAATCAGGCCGAAGGATTCCCTCTGACTTAAAATCGGTGTCAGTTTGTCCTTGCGGTGGGCAAAAATCCTATATTCCGTAGTGGCATTACTGCCCCCCTGACGGGCGCTGAAAAACAATTGTTTTTCATCCTTTTTCAGTTGGATAATTTTCATTTGGGGCCAATAACCCCCGTCAACTTCCAAAGTTACGGGATAAGGCACACTTTCACGGTCCACCCGCAAAAGAAAATCATGATGAAACCCGTTCTTCATAGTTTCACCCATCAAAGTAATTTTGTGCTTGTCCAACTCCGTATTTGCCAGTTCCGCCCCGCTCACATTGACCGCAGAGCATAAAAGGGCAAGACAAATTGCTTTTTTAACGATACTTGTTACCATGTTTCTTCTTCTCCAATTTTTTCTTTTCATTGTCAATGAGGGCATACTGCTGATAGCAGTAAATTGCCATCAGAGGCACTGCCACCAGCCAAAAACCCAGCCAGCGTTCCTTAAACAAAAATTCCGATGCCAGACCTGCCGCCAGCGATGCCAGTACCACCTGCCACATTTTCAATAAATAGCGTAATAAAAACTCCCGCATTTTATATCTCTCCCTTCAAAATAATATCCTCGTGAGGCAATTTATTTACTGCAAATATTTGCAAAAATTCTTTGGCTGTAATTTTTTCTTTTCGGGGGATTAAACCAACCTGCCAGGCGATGTACCCGATTATTTCTTCAGGGGTGTATTTTTCCCGTAACACCCCCATATCCAAATCCTTGTCGCGTTTCGCCAGCCGTCTGCCATCCTTGTCAACCAATAAAGGAATATGGCAATATCGGGGCGGTGTAAAACCCAGTAATTTGTAAAGGTATAACTGCACCGGCACGGAGTCCAGCAAATCCCTGCCCCGCACAATTTCGGTTACACCCATCAGGGCATCGTCAACCACCACCGCCAAATGATAGGCAAACACCCCATCGCTCCGTTGCACAATGAAGTCCCCGCTGTCCTCCTCCAGGACATAGGTTTTTGCTCCATAATGTCCGTCCGTAAAACTGATTGGTTCATCATTCACCCGCACCCGCATAGCCGGGGGACGGATAAATTTTTTAATGGCAATTTCCTCTTGGGTAAGATTACGGCAAGTTCCGGGATAACGGTAGCGGCCGTCACTCAAATGGGGCGCATCCGCCGCATGCAATTCCCCCCGGCTGCAAAAACAGGGGAACAAATGCCCCTCCTTTTCCAAACGGTTAAGATATTCCTGATATATCCCACTACGCCGGGACTGGAAATATTTATCGCACTCTTTACCTGAATATGCTCCCTCATCCCAGTCCAGACCTAACCAGTGCAAATCCCCAACAAGCAAATCCGCATATTCCCTCGGGCAACGCACCGCATCCAAATCTTCAATACGGAGGACCACCGTGCCGCCCTGCTTCCGGGCATGTGCCCAGGCACAGAGCAGGGCATATACATTTCCCAAATGCAGCCGGCCGGACGGGGTGGGGGCAAACCTTCCCACAATAGACATGGGTATATTGTAGCACAAAATTATAATGTATGTAAGAAAAAAAACATAATTTTACTTTTTTTCCCTTTTGTTATATAATAGACCCTACTATTTTTTGAAAGAACGGAATAAAATCTGATGAACAAAACAAACGCCTTGGTTGAAAGCGGTATTTTGGCGGCCCTTGCCGTAGTTATGGCAACCGTCGCCGTCTATGTCCCCGTTTTAGGCCTCTTTGTCAACTTTATATGGCCCCTGCCCATTATTGCCTGCGGCGTACGCAACGGGCTGAAATGGTCTTTCCTGACCACTTTGGTTGCTGGCATTATCTGTGCCATGATTTTGAACCCCCTGCAGGCCTTAATCCTGGTGGCAGTTTTCGGTCTTTTGGGTCTGATTTTAGGGGAATCCATGCGGCGTAACACCAATCCCTTGTATATACTTGCTTTTGGCAGTTTGGGCGCCCTTTTGGCTATGGCGATTAATTTTGCCCTTGCCTTTCTGGTCTTGGACATCAACCCCATCGCCATGCTTTTTGACTCCTTTGACCAAAGTTTGCTGCAAATGGCGGACTTCCAACGCTCCCAGGGCATTGCGGAAGCGGAAATTGTCGCCAGTATTGCCTCTTATAAAAAACTTATTGAGATGATGCGGGTTATTTTGCCCGGCGCTTTTCTCCTGACCGCCCCCGTACTGAGTTTTATCAACTACTGGGTGGCAAAGAAAATTCTTACCAAACTGGGCAATCATTTTGAGGACCTGCCCCCCTTCCGTGATTTTGCGGTTCCCGCCTGGCTGGTCCTTCCCTACGCCCTCAGTTTGTTCGGCGTAACCTATTTTTTTAATATAGACCCCAATGGTCTGGCTTACCGTGTTCTCGTAAATATTCAGATTATCTGCTCCGCCATCTTTGTTGTTCAAGGGCTGGCGCTTATATATTGGTATGTATATACAACGAACAAACCCCGCTGGTGGGCCCATGCGGCTTCCTTCTTGATACTGTTCCAGTTAGCCAGTTTGGCCATCCTGTGGTTCGGTGCCTTTGACAGCATCGCCGATTTCAGAAAAATACGAGGTAAAAAATCTTGAAACAGCAGCAATATTTGGAATTTATCAAAAAGAATAATATTGATTCTCCACATTATGTGGCGTATCTCTTGCCACTTTTGTTGGTAGGAATTCCTTTAATTTGGGAAAATGTTTGTTGGATTCCCATAGTGCAAATCGCTTTAATTATTGCCTTTAAGTGCTGCCAAAAAAAATATCAAAACCGCCTGAATATTTTTTCCGACTATGTGGATACCATGGTGCAAAATGTGGAACGGAACACCTTTCACATTACCTCCCGTATGCAGGTGGGGCTGGCGGTTTTCAGCGACTCCGGCAAATTGCAGTGGCGTAACCAGTATTTTGACAAGATTGTGGACGACTCCCATTTGGCGGGCAAAAGTATAGAAGCCATCCTGCCCCTGCAGGAAAACAGTTTTAAGTCCATTTGCGCCAAGGATGAAACCACCAGAATTTTTGAACTGCAGGGAAAAACCTATTCCATGCAGACCAGACGTATGCTGGACGAAGATGCCAAACCGGCCCCCGGCGAACAACCTGCATTGGAAGGTGTTGCGGTTTATCTTTATGACATTACGGAACTGGCGGAAATAAAGAAAAAATATGCGGATGAAAAACTGGCGCTTATGTATATCCGTTGCGATAACTATGAGGAAGTAATCCGTTCCCTTTCCGACAGCGGCCTTATCGCCCTGAACGGCGCCCTGTCCGGCATGATTACCAAATGGGCGGAAAAGCACAATGGTTTTTGTATTCATATCAGCAATAATTTTGCTGTTTTGGGTTTCAGGCACAAGGATCTTATTGAAATTATTAACAACAAATTTGAAATTTTGGACGGGGTCCACGGCATCAATACGGGCGGACACATGAACCCCACCCTGAGTATTGGTGTGGCCACTGCCGGCGACACTTTGAACGAACAACTGAACAATGCGGACCGGGCGCTGGATAATGCCTTAAACAGGGGTGGCGACCAGGCCGTAATTGATAACGGCGGGCATTTCAGTTACTATGGCGCCAAAGGTACTGTCAGTTCCAAGGCCAACCGGGTGCGGGCAAGAATTGTTGCCAAGACCTTTCGGGAAAAACTGGAACAGGCCGGGAATATTATTGTTATGGGTCATACCCAGGAAGATTTTGATGCCGTCGGTGCGGCCATGGGCGTTGCGGTCATGGCAAAATTCTTAAACAAGCCGGTGCATATTGCCATGGGCAAATTCACCAGGGAAATGCAGCAAAGCAAAAAGATTTTGTGCAACACTGCGGACAGCGAATATCTTAACGAACTGATTGTTGTGGGCAAAGAAAATGTTTTGAATCTGGTGAAACCCAACACCCTTCTGGTTTTGGTTGACCACCACAGGAAACTGTTGGCCTCCGTGCCGGAATTGTTGGACAAGGTTGAACAGAAAATAATCATTGACCACCACCGCCGCTGTGAAGATATTATTACGGATACGGTTCTGGTTTATCAGGAGCCCACCAGTTCCAGCACTTCGGAAATGGTGGCGGAACTCTTCCCCTATTTTGACGAAGACGTTAAACCGGGCAAACTGGAAGCGTCCTATCTTTATGCCGGCATTTGTCTGGACAGCAAGCAGTTCACAGTACAAACTTCGGAACGCACCTTTGCGGTGGCCGCAATGCTTAAAGCCACGGGCATCAGCCAGGACACCATTAACCGCCTCTTTGCGGATTCCTGGGACGACAACCAGTACCGGGCGAAACTTTTGGCAGAGGCGCAAATCATCGCCCCCTGCTTTGCCATGGCGCTTAACCGGGATGCGGAAAAAACACCCCACAATAATATTTTGGCATCCCAGGTTGCGGACAAGTTAATCACCATTCTTGATGTGCACGGCGCCTGCACAGTCAGCGAGTACAGTGACGGCACCATCGGCATCAATGCCCGCAGTGACGGCACCATCTTCAATGTGCAGATTATGATGGAGGCATTAGGCGGCGGCGGACATCAGAATGTGGCCGCCTGCCAGTTGGAAAGCAAAACAGTTGCTGAAGCAGTTGCCCTGCTTCAGGAAGAAATAAAAAAACAAATGGAGGACTAAAAAAATGAAAGTTATTTTGTTGGAAGATGTGAAAGCATTAGGCAAAAAAAATGAAATTGTTGAAGTGGCCGAGGGTTACGGACGTAATTTCCTGCTGCCTAAAAAATTGGCAAAGGAAGCCAATTCCGCCAATATGAACCAGGCCAAAGCAGATGCCGCCACCGCCGCCCACCATGCCGCGGTACGCAAGGACGAGGCAGTTGTCCTGGGGGCGCAAATGCAAAAAATATCGGTCAAAGTTCCCGTAAAAATGGGCGCCAACGGCAAAATGTTCGGCAATGTTACCGCCAAGGATGTGGCGGATGCCCTGAAAGCCCAATATGATTTGGAAGTTGACCGCCGCAAAATTGAATTAAAACCTCCCGTGAAAGAACTGGGCGTTTATACTGCAGTTGCCAAACTTCATCCCGAAGTGAATGCGGAATTTAATGTGGAAGTTGTAGAAGCATAATTATGGAAGAAATCAGAGAAATCCCCCGCAGTTTGGAAGCGGAACAAGGGGTTTTGGGCGCCATGCTTTTGGGGGAGCAAAATGCTGTTGACAATGTTACCACCCTGTTAATTCCTGAAGATTTTTACGAGCAGACCCACAGGGAAATTTACCGGCACATGCTGGAATTGCACAATACGGGCAAAGCCCTTGACACCATTACCCTGGTCAATTCCCTACGCAGTTCCGGGAAACTTGATGCGGTGGGCGGACTTGCCTATATTACCACCATTGCAGCAGGCATCCCCACCACTGCCAATATTGAGTTTCATGCCAAAATTATTAAGGATAAGGCACGGCTCCGCCGTATGATTGACACCGCCACCAACATTGTGAAGCGTGGCTACGAACCGGGAACTGAGGATGTGCAATCACTCTTGGACAGGGCGGAATCGGATATGCTCACCATTGCCCAAGATTCCAAGACCAGTGATTTTGTGTCCATCAGCGACATTGTACAACCTTCCATTGACTTGATTAGCGAGGCCTCCGCCCGTGGGGGCATGATGGGCGTGCCCACTAATATTTTGGATTTTGACAAAATGACCGGTGGCCTGCAGCCCAGTGATTTCATTATCATTGCGGCCCGCCCCAGTATGGGCAAAACCGCTTTGGCTTTGAATATTGCTGCGGAGGTGGCGCTCCGTTCCCACAAAAAAATGAAACGGGACAAACTGACTGTTGCCATTTTCAGTTTGGAAATGAGCAAGGAACAGTTGGTCACCCGTCTGTTGAGTGCCGAGGCCCACATTGACAGCGGCCGTATCCGTGACGGCAATTTGTCCGACAAACAATGGTCAGCCGTTTGGGAAAAAGGCGGCCTCTTAAGTGATTCCAAAATCTTTATTGATGACACAGGCGGTTTGAGTTGTATGGAACTCCGCAGCCGTGCCCGCCGTTGCAAAGCGGAACACGGTCTTGATTTGTTGATTATTGACTATCTGCAATTAATGCAGGGTGCCCCCCGCCGTAGCGGCGGCGATGACAGCCGTCAGGCGGAAGTCAGCGAAATTTCCCGTTCTTTGAAGGCCTTGGCAAGGGAACTGAAGATTCCCATCATTGCCCTCAGCCAGTTGAGCCGTGCGGTGGAAAGCAGGACTTCCAAACGCCCCATGCTCAGCGATTTGCGTGAATCCGGCTCTTTGGAACAGGATGCGGATATTGTGGCATTCCTTTACCGGGAGGACTATTACAACCCGGAGAGCGAACACCCCGGCGTTACGGAACTGATTATCGCCAAGCACCGTAATGGTGCCACCGGTGTGGTCAACCTCTTCTTTGAAAAGAACTTCACCCGCTTCAGGGATATGTCCAAAAGACCTGAACAATAAAAAATGCCCGTTGCACTGCAACGGGCATTTTTTTATTGCTTAGTAATTTGTCGCTTTCAGTTCAAAATATGCTTGAGGATGGTCGCATACGGGGCATTTTTCCGGTGCCTTGACACTCATAACAATCTTGCCGCAGTTCCGGCATACCCAAACCTGTTTTTCCTTGCGGGCAAATACCCTGTCGTTTTTAATATTGGCAAGCAATGCTTTGTAGCGTTGTTCATGACTCTTTTCAATTTGGGCAACAGCCGCAAACTTGGCGGCAATCTCTGCAAAGCCCTCTTTCTTTGCCACTTCAGCAAATTCTTTGTACATCTTTGTCCATTCGTAGTTTTCGCCCTCAGCCGCATCCTTCAGGTTCTCCATGGTCTTGGGAACAGCACCGCCGTGCAAATACTTGAACCACATTTTGGCATGTTCTTTTTCGTTGCCGGCGGTCTCTTCAAAAATCGCCGCAATCTGCTCATACCCTTCCTTTTTAGCGGCGGAAGCATAATAAGTGTATTTGTTCCGTGCCTGGGATTCCCCTGCAAAAGCAGTCAGCAAATTTTGTTCTGTCTTTGTGCCTTTCAAAGATTTCACTTTCTCCATTTCTTTTCCTCCTTAGAAAAATTAAAATTTATTCTTCAGAACTTTTGCCCTGGCACTCAGGACAAAGTCCAACGAAAACAATAGCATGGGAACGGAGTTTGTAACCGGTCAGTTTCTCCGCCTTTTTGTCCAACTCCTGATTATAAGGAAGTTCCTTCAAATCGTGAAAGGCGCCGCACTTGCTGCACAAAACATGGTGATGTTTGCTCAGCATGTGGTCATAGCGGTTTGCCCCATTGGGCATGAACACGCAATTAATCAGCCCCGCATCATACAGAGCGTTCAGATTGCGGTAAATCGTCCCCTTGCTGATGTCGGGATATTGCTGGGTAATCTCGTCATAAACTTCCTCCGCCGTGGGATGGTTGGCAAGTTTTGCCACCGCCGCATAAACCATCTGCCTTTGAATAGTGTTCCGTTTGACTGTCATAGTCCCTCCGTAATTAGGAATAAATACTAATAAGATTATAGCACTAAATATTAAAATGTCAATATTGACATTTACTATTTATTTCACTATTATATTATACGCAACTAAAAGGAGGGATAGAATGATTAGTTTGGCAAAAATGCCGGCAGGTGAATCGGGAGCAATCCGCACCGTCGGCGGCGATGGTGTGTTCCGCCGTCGTTTGCTCGATATGGGTTTGACCCCCAATACCATTGTTCTGGTGCGTAAAAAAGCGCCCTTGGGTGACCCTATCGAGATTTTTTTACGTGGTTATGAACTTACTCTTAGAGCAGAGGAAGCCGCCCGGATTATGGTTGACGAGGTGACAAAATGAGTTTACGCTTTGCACTTGTGGGCAACCAGAACTGTGGCAAGACCACCCTCTTTAACAACTTGACCGGCAGCAATCAGCATGTGGGTAATTTCCCCGGCGTTACGGTGCAGATGAAGGAAGGTGTACTGAGCAAAAACAAAGACATTACCTGTATAGATTTGCCCGGCATTTATTCCCTCTCCCCCTATTCCAACGAGGAAACCGTCACCCGTGATTTGCTGCTTTATGATAAACCTGATGTCATCATCAATGTGGTTGATGTCACCAGCATTGAACGGAGTTTGTATTTGACCCTGCAATGTATTGAACTGCATATTCCCATGATTGTGGCTTTGAATATGATGGACGAACTGACCGCCAGCGGCGGCACTGTGGATGTGAAGGCCTTGGAAGATGCCCTCACCGTACCCGTGGTGGCAATTTCCGCCGTCAAAGGTGAAGGTGTCCACGAACTTATGACAAGGGCAATGGAAGTTGCACGGACACGGCAGTTGCCCAGCCGCTATGATTTCTGTACCGGAGCAGTCCATGTGGCAGTCCATGCGGTGGCACATCTTGTGGAAGCCAAAGCGGCGGACAAAAAATTGCCCCTCCGTTTTATCGCCACCAAATTGGTGGAAGGGGACGAAATTAAGGGTTTGGAACTTTCCCCCAACGAAAGGGATATTATTAACCATTTCACGGAAGAAATGGAACACGCCTTAGGCACGGACAAAGAGGCGGCGCTGGCGGATATGCGTTACAGTTATATTGACGGGCTCTGCCAAAAAGCGGTTCACAAACCCGTCCACACGGATGCCCAACTCCGCTCTTTGAAAATTGACAATATCTTAACTCATAAATATTTTGCCCTGCCCATTTTTGTGGCAATCATGGCAACTATCTTTTGGCTGACCTTTGATATTATTGGCAATAATTTAAGTACCTGTTTTGAAGAGTTTTTGCATCTTCTCACCGCCGGCATCGCCAATACTTTAACCGCTTTGAAAGTTTCCGAAGGGCTCCGTTCCCTCATTGTGGACGGCATCTGCAACGGCATTACCAGCGTTTTGTGTTTTCTGCCCACCATTCTGATTTTGTTCTTCTTCCTTTCCTTATTGGAAGACAGCGGCTATATGGCAAGGGTGGCCTTCGTACTGGACAAGGCACTGAGAAAAGTGGGCTTGAGCGGTGCCAGTTTTATACCCATGCTCATCGGCTTCGGTTGCAGTGTCCCCGCCATTATGGCGACACGCACTTTGGCATCCGAACAGGACAGAAAACTCACCATTGTGCTGACCCCCTTTATGAGTTGCAGCGCCAAACTGCCCGTGTACGGAATCTTTATCGCCGCCCTCTTCCCGAATAACGGCGGACTGGTTATGACCAGCATTTATCTCTTGGGCATCAGCGTAGCCATTTTAAGCGGCATACTTTTACGCCACACGGTTTTCCACGGCAAACCCGTGCCCTTCCTTATGGAACTGCCCGCCTACCGTATTCCCACAGGCAGAAATGTGGTGCTGCACATTTGGTCAAAAGCGAAGGATTTTCTCTATCGTGCCTTCACCATTATCTTTCTGGCAAGTATGCTAATTTGGTTTTTGCAGAACTTCAACACCCATTTCTTTATGGTGGAAAATGCGGAAGAAAGCATTTTGGCAATGATTGGCAAATACCTTGCACCCCTCTTTGCCCCATTGGGTTTCGGCAACTGGCAGGCAAGCACCGCTCTTGTTACAGGTTTGAGTGCCAAAGAAATTATCATTTCCACATTGAGTGTACTTACAAACAGCGTTCAGGGAATGCCGGACTTGACCGCCCTCTTCCCCACCCCAGCCGCCGCTTACAGTTTCCTCGTCTTCTGCCTGCTCTACCCGCCCTGCTTTGCGGCCTTGGCAACAATAAAAAAAGAGTTGAACAGTTGGGGCGCCATGTTCGCAATCCTCACCTACCAACTCATCGTTGCATGGATAGTTGCATTTATGATATTTAGGATTATAGGGTAATTCAGGTTTCAGGGATTAGGGGTTAGGGATTAGGGATTAGGTTATAGGATAAAGGAATTAGGATTCAGGGAAAGTCCGCATAATGCGAACTTAAGGCCCCTTGGTGAAGGGGCTGTCGCTTTTAGGAACGTGGTTGCGACTGGGGGTTGAAAACTCCGCACCATAATTCACAATTCACAATGATGGTAAGATGTTCCTGTGATTGAAATAAAAAAAAAGTCCGCTGATTGCGAACTATATTTTCCCGCCCAGGCGTGGGCGGGGTGGCAATCGTTAGGAACATAAGTAGATTGACGGGGTGGGTCGCTCTCTGCGACTGAAGAACTAAACTTAAACATAATGCTGACTATTGCTATAATCACAGGAACATCTTACCGAAACTTATAACTTTTAACTTATAACTTCTAACTACAATAGCCCCCGCCTTTGCGGGGGCTGGCGCTTTTAGGAACGTGGTTGCGACTGGGGGTGCGGATTACGCAGAGAACTTTATCACTGTTTGCCGACATTGTGCAAAGCCACGCTTTGCCCGGGTGCGGAACCTTGCCTACGGCAAGAACCCGTCCCCCTACAAACCCTGCCAACTTTCTGCTCTAATCACAGGAACATTTTACCACAACTTTAAGCTTTAAGTTTTTATCTTTTCATTAGCGTCAGCGTAATCGCTCACCCCGCCGGTCCACGTTCCAGTATCGGCCCTCCCATCCCAAAAGGAAGGGGTAATTCCATCCCTAATTCCTTTATCCTTTACCCTAACAAAAAAGCGGCTCACGCCGCTTTTTTGTTAGAATATAAAGTTCGCATTAAAGTTCCACTTGTTGTCCCTTACGCTCTTGCCTTTGCTGTAACGGTATCCTAATTCAAAGAACATCTTTTCATAGTCCGCTGTGAGGGCGGCTTTTACAAAGTATTGTCCTCTGTCCACTACGTCAAAGCCGATGCTGTTGTATGCTCCGCCGTAGCCAAATTCCTGGGTGCTGTGCCTGTTGCCAAAGTTCCATTCATAGCCCCCTTCCAAGATACTGCCTAATTTCCATCCTTCTGTGGTGATTAAATGGCTGTGGAAGGAGAGTCCTACGGGTACGGTTACGAGGTTCTGGTTATCTACTTTTGTTGTTGCCCCCAAACTGTTGCTGAAATCCCTGTTCTGCAATCTTGTGTATCTTGCTCCGGCAAAGGGTACTATTTTGCATGCTTTGCTTAAATATATTTCCCTTTCCAGTTTCATGCCTACGGTATAGGCATTACTTTTGGGTTTGGATGTTACTTCATCCGTTATTCCTGTTGTGTGTTGGGTTATGTCATTTTTGTTGTAGGTGTAGCCCATGTCCGTTGTCAGGGCGTATTTCCCCATGTCCTGTCTGTGGTACACGCTGATGCCATAATATTTGGCTTCGTTTTTGGTGCTGTTGCTTATTTGGGAAGAATTGGCATTGCCGTCCGCATAGGTTATGGCTAATCCGCCAAAGGACTTTTTGCCGCTCCACAAGTCCGCCCCCACTGTTACACCGTTTAATTGAATAGTGCTGTTTTGGGTCAGTGACCCTGCTTTCAGTCCGTCTATTTTCTGTTTGCTGTGGATGTAACTTGCCCACACTTGTTTGTCATATACTTTGTCTTTGTATTCGGTGGGCATTACTTCGCTTGCCAATCCTGTTTCCACTACTTCCGCCCGCATTGATACACTGTCATTCACATCTGCTGACACTCCCCTTAATCCTGCATCCTGATTCCTGTTTCCTAATATCCCCCTTGCTCCTACACCCACATTGGTGCTGATATTCCCTGCCACTTGGTTCACCATTGTTGCCGCCCCTTTTTGGGCTCCTGCCAGGACGCTGGCGCTTGCCATGCTGTTAATGGCATTGGCGGTGTATGCTTCCCCTGCATCGCCATAAGCGGTGTCAAAGTAATCGGTAACTTTTTCCGCCCAATCCATCAGGGGTGTGCCGTCTGCGTTTTCCAAGAGTTTGCCCAAATCTGTGTTTTCGGGTATGGCGCTTTTGAAAACAATGGAATAAACATTACCAGCCACTACAAAACTTTTGGCTTTAACATTTCTGCCCTTGTCATCTTCGCCAAGAATATTGCTCAATGCCCATCCCTCAAAAGTATCAGCAATGGCATCACCGCTAACAATTTTGAATGTTTTGCCTTTTTCCGCTCCGTTTAAGAATAGTTTTGCTTCAGGTTCAACATTAATTGTATTCGTTACTTGTAAAGGTGCGTCCCCGCCTTCTGTTACGGTCAGGGTGGTGGTGCTGCCGTTGGCAAAAGTCGCTTTGGGCAAACTTAAATTTCCGTCCACTTTGACATTACCGACAAAATTAACTGTTCCGCTGTTTGTGCTTGAAATCTTGAATGATGCAAATGTACCGTCACCTAAATTAAGTTTTGCATTATTGCCTATTTGAACTTCTTTTTTGATATTCTCTGCCGCAATGTCCAAACTAACATTTTCGCCCAAGATAATTTTGCTGTTGATTTCATCATAAGCCGTAACCTTGCCTTTGGTAATATTGAGTTTTGCATTGTCGTCTGTAACATTAATCTTGCCGAAGGAAAATTCTGTAGTGTCCGTACTTCCTGTAACGGTCAAGGTGTTAGTGCCGAGATTAAGTTCATCCGCCATAATGGTTTGCGTGGTTGTCATATCACTGTTGATATTCACAGTGCCGCCTGCAACGAAAGCATTGCTTGTAGTAACAGTCAAATTCAAAGTCCCCGCATTTACAACAAGCACTTCCCCTAAAGTACTGCCATTTACGTTTAATGTTTTTCCTTCGCCTATATCTATTTCATTCACTGCCAGTTTGGCGGAGTCCACAGCTATAATAATTCCCAAAATGCCCAAAGTACCACCATTTATTTTGGTGTTCAGGGTTTGGTATGTGTCGTTGCCGATGTTCACAATGCCTGTGTTGTTCAGTTCTGAGATGTCCAAATAAGCTATATACGCCACCGTCAATTCCCCGTTATTGTTGAAAGTGCCGCTGCCACTCAGGGTACTGTTCACTTCAGTTGTACCATTAAAGTTCACCGTACCGCTGGTATTGATTAGAGGACTGCTTAATTTTGTTACGTTATTGAAGTTCACCGTACCCCCGTTGTTGGTTACATCACCGCTTATTTGAGCTACATTGTTGAAATTCACAATGCCGCTTTCATTAGTTACAGGACTACCTATCTGAGTTACATTGTCGAAGTTCACCATACCCCCGTTGTTGTTTACAATATGGCCTCCCCAATTTTTGATTTCACTAATGTTTTTGAAGTTAAGTACATCACCGGTACTTGCTACCATTATGCCACTTTTATCGCCACCGTCAAATTTATGCCCGTTTCCTTCTATAGTCAGTTCCCGGGGTGTGTCTACTTCAGTCCTTGTCAATATTCCCAAACCATTTGGAAGATCAATAGCGCCCTTCAACTGCTCTGTGTAATCCCCTGTCAAGCTGAAGACGGTCACGTTACCGGGTTGATATGTGCCATCCGGGGATGTGTTACGGACAATCTGCCACAGTTCCCCGCCATTTTCCTTGATAATGGCAAGATAGCCAAATTTATTCGCTCCACTATCCTCTTTTGCCTGGCTGAAAGTGAATCTGTGGTTATCCCCGCTGAATACAACCGCCGTATTACCTACAACAACATCATTGCCCGTACTTTTTGCATATTGTACAACTTTCGTTGTTCCCAATTCCCATTGAGATAATGTGCCATCCGCTGTGGCAGTTACTGTGCCTAACTTCAATGTAGTTCCCGTTACTTTGTCGGCATCAATAAGTTCCACACTGGGGTTGGCGGTCAAATTGGCACTGAAATTATAGGTTGCACCATTCACATTCAGTTCCGTCAGTCCCTGAATTTTGGCGTTGTTGAAGGAATAGTCCCCGTCTAATATCAGTTTTCCGCCTATAATTTTAGCGGTTTCTGCAAAATTGTTGTTTGCATTGATTTGCACCGTACCGCTGTTGTTTATCGTTCCTGTAATATCACATACGTAAGTATAATCACCGCTTACATGATTAAATGTAACTGTACCGCTGTTCGTCATTTCCCCGTCGAGGTCACTGCCATTGATGTTCAAAGTGCCGCTGTTGTTGATAGTTCTTTCAAGGGTAATATCAGCACCGATATTCAAAGTTCCGCTGTTGGTAATGCTTTCCATTTTCCCGGTCATATTATGAACATCAGTTCCGTTATACAAATTTAATGTTCCCTTGTTCACCAAAGGCACCTGAATATTATCCATTGTGGCACTGTATCCGTAATCAGTGCCTGCACTGCCAGTACAAGCCGTTATCAATGTACCTGCACCTGAAGCATATCCCTTAATGTTGATTCCAATATTCTCCACTCTTCCTGGGTCATTTAAGGTCAGATTAGTCCCGCCGGCAAGATATACTTCCGTATTATTAAGATTTTGTGATGATGATGTTACATCATTCATTACAATCACTTTGCCATTAGTGATTTTTTTGGTCAATGTCTTTGAAGCCGTATCATCACCACTTGTTAATGTTACTTTATTATTTTCGGCAATATTAGTTTCTGCCACGCCCAATTTGCCAACTGCAAGCGTACTGTCACCTCGCAAATTTAAAGTGCCTAAACCTGCAAAAGTTTGAGAAGTATAATCACCACCGTCCAAATTCAGTTCCGCCCCGCTCTGAATTTCCGTTGTGCCAGCCCCTGTCAATGTCTGCATGGTAACACTGCCCTGAATATTCATTGTGCCATTGTTAGCCACATCCGTAGTATTACCGCTGAAAGTAACATTGTCCAAAGTCAATGTTCCGCCACTAACTACATTCAACGCTGTTCCAAAATTGCTTACAGTTCCATTCTCCATTGTTATAGTATGAGTATCAGCAACTGTAATGCCATCATTTGTTGGCGTGCCACCTGACAAAGTATATTCGCACATAGACACTGTTTTACCGGTAGCACCGGTGGTTGCTGCTTCTGTCATACTTTCATCACCTGTAAACGAATATGAATCATTATTAGGCGATTCAATATAATCCTTTACTCCATCGGCAAAAGCCAAAGACGGCACCCCGCCAGCCAGCACCCCCGCCATCACCGCACAAGCAAGTAAAGATTTAGTTGAGTTCTCTCTGTTCTTCTTCATAATGCATCTCCGGGAATTGAATTAGTAATGAGTAATTAGTAATGAGTAATTATGGACAATTTTCGCCTTCGGCGCAAATTCCCGATTATATTTTATAAAGTCCGCACAATGCTGACTCTCGTCCCCCCCTAAAGGGGCAAAAGTAAATGAAAAGTTAAAAATTAAAAATGAAAAATTACGGTAAAAAGTTCCTTTGATTGGAAGAAAACAAGTAC
>JAZLLX010000011.1:0-6033 GCA_045598345.1 Acidaminococcaceae bacterium
ATAATTAGGTTCCAGGTGTGCGGTGTTATACGAACTCTTCCCCGCCCGTAAAGGGGCGGGGGACCGAAAGGCGATGGTAATCGCTTTACAGTGGTGGGGTGAGCAATTACGCTATCGCTAATGGAAAGATAAAAACTTAAAACTTAAAATTTATGAATGCTTCGCATAATGCAAAAACACCCGTCTGCCCCTGTGTTCCTGTGGGCAGCCACCCTTTTCAATAAGAGGGGAAAAAGTTCGCATTAAGCAGACTTTTTTTATTCTAATCAACGGAACATATTACCATAGTTTTTAACTTATAACTTATGACTTATGACTTATGACTTATAACTTTTAATTTATTTGGACGGTGGAGGGAGCGATTTAGTAGCGACAATGTTTTCTGCGTAATCCGCACCCCCAGTCGCCTTTCCGTGTTCCTTTGGGCGCCAGCCCCCGCAAAGGCGGGGGCAATTTATGTTCCTGTAATTTGTCATATAATCACAGGAGCATTTTACATTCATTCTTAATTCTGCATTCTTAATTCTTAATTAAAATACGCATTGCAAATTATATTTCCCCTGACCCCTAACACCTGACCCCTGATTAAATCGGTCTAATATCAATTTTATTATTCACTTCATCAATCTTATACAATCTTAAAAGTGCGGTGTAGTTGGAAATTATCTTTTTTGCCGGCTCTGCGGCTTCAATCAAAAAGGCCTTGCCAACCACATTGGCCCCCAGTTCCTCCGCCAGTTTCACCATGCCATGGGCAGTGCCGCCACCCTTCATCAAATCGTCAATAATGAGCACATTTTCTTTGGGATGTAAAGCCCGTTTGGGCATGGCCATGGTCTGAATGGTCTTGGCAGACCCGCTGACATAGTTGATGCTTACAGAACTGCCCTCTGTGACGAAAGAACCGTGTCTTGCCATTACTAATGGAACATTGAAGGCCCTCGCCACCAAAAGTGCCAGAGGAATCCCCCTTGTTTCCACGGTCATAATGCAGTCCGGCTTCAAGTAATGAAGTTTCTTCATAAAAATTTCCCCCAAGCGGGAAACAATCTGCGGGTCGCAGAGCAAGTCCGTCATATAGATTAAATTGCCGGGCAAAATCCTGTCCGGGTTACTCAACTGCTTTGCCACATCCAAAAGAAAATCCTTGTCCTCCTGGTCCGTGCTGTCCGGCACAAACCACACCCCGCCATTGGCGCCGGGCATGGTTTCCAAATGCCCCATACCAAAATTTTCCATACTGAACTTAATGGCGCTCACATCCTCGCTGAGGGTGGATTTTGCCACATGAAAACGGTCACAAAAATATTTATACGGGAAAAGATGATGGGGGTGGTCTATGAAAATCTTGGTCATAGCGATAACCCGCTCAATCCTTTTCATTTTCTCCATAACAAACCTCGCTTATTTCCGGCTCAAACTCTCCATCAAAGTTTTTTCGGCGTTTTCAATATGAACACGGGCGGCATTGGCTGCGGTCTCCGGGTCACGGCTGGCAATGGCATCCAACAAAGCCCTGTGCTCCTTCAACATATCCTGCAAACGCCCCGGCTGGAACATAGAGCGGCCACGGATATTGGTCAGCTGGTCACGGAGATTGCTGATGATTCCCAGCAACCGCTCATTGCGGGCGGCCCGGTAAAGCACATCGTGGAACACGGAGTCGCAGGCCACAATTTTTTGCATATCCATTTTCTTGCTGTATTCGCCCGTGAGCAGCAGTTGCCTGTCCATTTCCTCCAGTTCCGCCGGTTCAATCCGCTCCGCAGCCAAACTGGCGGCCAACATATCCAGGGAAATACGGATTTCATAAATCTCCGTAATATCTTTTAAAGAAATATCCGCCACATAGGTGCCACGGCGGGGAATCATTACCACAAAACCCTCCATCTCCAGTTTGCGGATGGCTTCCCGGACGGGGGTGCGGCTGATGCCCAAATCTTCTGCCAGCTGAATTTCCATAAGCCGTTCGCCGGGACGCATCCTGCCGGTGGTAATGGCATTGCGGATAGTGTTGCAAATGGCTTCCCGCAAAGGTTCCTTAGTGTTCAAATCAATGGGCTCCAATCTTCCTACCATAATCTCATCCTTTCCGAAAAGCGTGTCAGACGCATTTCCACATCAAATTTGTTCCAAACATCCATAATCTTTGCGGCCTCTTCCATAGAGTTGCAGAGGGCATACATGGTGGGGCCGGAACCGCTCATAAGCACAATTTCCGTCCCCGCAGTTTGGGCGGCCTGTTTCATATTTTTCAACACAGGATGGGCGGGGAACACCGCCAGTTCCAAGGTATTCCCCAAATCTTCCTGTTCAATATTTTTTGGCAATTTGTCAAATTCGGCATAGGCCCATTTGGTACTGATGGCAAGATTTTTGGGCTTTGCCAGCACCACAATGGTATTGACGGCATCGTTGTAGTGATTCAAAATTTCGCCCCGGCCCCTGGCTCTGGCGGTACCACCCTGAATAAGGAAAGGAATATCGCTGCCCAGTTCGGCGCCAATTTCTTCCAATTTCTCAAAACTGTAATTCAAGTTCCACAAATGGTTACAGCCACGGAGGGTGGCGGCGGCATCGCTGCTGCCTCCGGCAAGCCCGGCGGCGGCAAAAATTTCCTTGTGCAGGACGATTTTTACACCCTGGGAAACGCCTGCCCTGCGGCGTAAAAGATCCGCCGCCCGCCAGACCAAATTGTCACGGTTATTCAATTCCGAACAATCACAGTCCAACTCAATCAGATTGTGGGCAGTTTTGTAGAAGTGCAAAGTGTCATGCCAGTCCAAAGTTTGCATAAGCATATCCACTTCGTGATAGCCGTCCTTGCGTAACCCCAAAATATGCAACTGTAAATTTATCTTTGCATAAGCGTTCTCTATAATCATAATATTATTTTAGCACATTGCCAAACATTCGGCAATTTTTTTTATTCAGGTTCCAGCTTTCAGGTGTCAGGTATCAGGTTAGAGGATAAAGGAATTAGGAATCAGAATTTAGGGGAAGAATATAATGCGTAATTCGTAATTCGCAATGCGTAATTATGGTAAAGTGTTCCTGTGATTATAGCAGGGAGGTTGGCATTGAGAGAACCCTCGTCCGCCCCTAAAGGGGCGGGGGACCGACACAGTTTCTAAGGTCGGTGGTGGGGTGAGCAATTACGCTGTCGCTTTGTCTTGGAATAAATGTCAAAGAACAAAGAATAAAGAACAAATATTGTAAAGTGTTCCTGTGATTATAGCAGGGAGGTTGGCATTGTACAAACTTAAGGCCCCTTGGTGAAGGGGCTGGCAGCGATAGGAACATAGGTGGCTGACTGAGGATTGGGAACTTCGCACTATGCGAAAGTACCGCTTTAATCGCCACCCTCAGTCAGTTGCTACGCAACTGCCAGCCCCCTGTAAGGGGGCACAAGAGTTCGCATTCAGCGGACTCTTTTTATTTTAATCAAAGAAACATATTACCATAGTTTTTCACTTTTAACTTATAACTTCAAATTTGTTTTGGGTGGTGGGGTGAGCAATTACGCTGACGCTTTGTCTTGGAATAAATGTCAAAGAACAAAGAATAAAGAACAAATATTGTAAAGTGTTCCGGTGATTAGAGTAGGGGAGTTGGCATTGTGCGAATTCTCGTCCGCCCCTGGAGGGGCGGGGGTATCCAAAAAGCAGAATTGCTTTTTGGGTGGTGGGGTGGCGACTGCATAGCGAAAGTACCGCTTTAATCGCCACCCTCAGTCAGTTGCTACGCAACTGCCAGCCCCCTCTAAGGGGGCACAAGAGTTCGCATAAAGTGGACTCTTTTTATTTTAATCAAAGAAACATATTACCATAACTTTAAGTTTTAAGCTTTTAACTTTTAATTTCTTTGATGTTCTCGGAAATGTTTATTATTTTGCGTTTTTTAAAGGTATCAGCTTGACATAGTGATGTGATGATGGTATTATGATGATACCGTTATTTTTTTAGAAAATTTAAATGTGTTGTTAGTGGGGTTAGAGATGTTTAATAAAAATGTTGCTTATAATGAATTGCCGTTTTTGCCGCCCAAAGGTGATTTGGAAACCAAAAAAGTTCTTAAAAAAGTGGGGAATGTTAAAGCGGCTTTGGCGGAGTTAAAAGGGTGGATGCTTACGCAACCGAACCCTATGCTTTTGTTGGAAACTTTGACTTTGCAGGAAGCGAAAGCGTCAAGTGAAATTGAAAATATAGTCACTACTAATGATGAAATTTATCAGGCCTTTATATCTCCCGTGACGGCAAAATATTCTCCTGCGGTAAAAGAGGTGTTGCACTATAAAGATGCTTTGTGGTCTGTGTATCCGAAAATTGCTGACGGATATCCGCTGACTATAAATGTTATGATTGATTTGTTCCGTATTGTTAAGGAACGTACGGACGGGATTCGCCGTTTGCCGGGGACGAGATTGGTAAATAAATATAAAGGTACTGTTTATACTCCGCCGGACAGTTATGAAAAAATTATGCAGTGTTTGGAAAATTTAGAAAATTACATTAATGCGGATGATGATGTGGAACCTTTGATTAAAATGGCGGTTATGCATTATCAGTTTGAATGTATCCACCCTTTTCCGGACGGTAATGGCCGTGTCGGCAGATTGCTTAATGTTTTGTATCTGGTGAAAAATAAGTTTATTGATTTTCCGATTCTTTATTTGTCCCGTTATATTATGGAACATAAAAAGATTATTACCTTAGTTTGCTGAAAGTTACGGAAACGGGGAATTGGGAGGACTGGATTTTATATATGCTTGATGCTGTTGAAGTGACGGCTAAAGATACTTTAGATATGGTGCAAAAAATATATTTTGCGTGGGATGAGTGTGCCAAACGGGTGAAAAGGGATTTGCCGGGGATTTATTCAGCAGAATTGATAGGGGTAATTTTTGAAAGACCATATTGCAAGATCAATTTTCTTGTTGAGCGTGGCCTTGCCAAGCCGCAGACGGCATCAAAGTATTTGCGTGCCTTGAAAGATTATGGGGTTTTAGGGTGTGTTTCTGCGGGAAGAGAGAAGTATTATATAAATGACGTTCTTTTGAATATTATTAAGAATGTGAATTAGGGTTTAATTAAGAATGAAGGTGGGATGTTCAGGGGATTAGATTTCAGGTTTTAGGTGTCAGGTATCAGGTTAGATGATAAAGGAATTAGGGGAAGAATATAATGCGTAATGCGAATTTCGCAATGCGTAATTGTGGTAAGATGTTCCTGTAATTATATTTTAGGTTTCGGGTGTGCGGGGTTATGCGAACCCTCGTCCGCCCCTAAAGGGGCGGGGGACCGACACAGTTTTTAAGGTCGGTGGTGGGGTGAGCAATTACGCTGTCGCTTTGTCTTGGAATAAATGTCAAAGAACAAAGAATAAAGAACAAATATTGTAAAGTGTTCCGGTGATTAGAGTAGGGGAGTTGGCATAGTATGAACTTAAGGCCCCTTGGTGAAGGGGCTGGCAGCGATAGGAACATAGGTGGCTGACTGAGGATTGGGAAGTCCGCACTATGCGAAAGTACCGCTTTAATCGCCGCCCTCAGTCAGTTGCTACGCAACTGACAGCCCCCCGTAAAAGAGCAAGACGGATGATTTTTTATTCTAATCACAGGAACATTTTATCAGAAAAAAACAATGAAGAATGACATGCAAAATTGTAAAAATTAGTTATAATAAAACATCAACAAAGGATGACAGAAAAATAAGGTATTCATAAAATTTGAAACCAACAGAGTGCCGCTCTGCCGGTTTTAAAGATTTGGTTGACAAAATAAAACGAATAAGGTAAAATAGTCACACTTGTTATGGAGTGGGAAAACAAGTGAATGATACTCACAAAAACGAAAAGCCACAGAGGGCTGACTCTGTGGCTTTTCTAATGCTTTGACGTAAGCATTTAACGAGGTTGATTGCTACTTAATATATCTGTCCAACCATTTGCAAATACAATGACTGATTATATTTGCCATGACAGATACAAGGAATGGGATAAAATGAATGATGCTCACCTCCTTTCTGTTGCCAG
>JAZLLX010000012.1:0-3286 GCA_045598345.1 Acidaminococcaceae bacterium
GGGGCAATTTGATTATAGAGTTTTGAATCAGATGATTTTAGATAGGAAAATTCGGGCGATTGCTTTACCCACCACGGGGGATAAGATTACCACTTCCTATCATGTGGAGAATATGGCCCAAGCGGTCCAACTGGCGCAAAAACTGACACCTGCATCAGGGGTCGTGTTGATGAGCCCCGGGGCGCCCAGTTATAACCTGTATCATAATTTTGAAGAGCGGGGCGAAGATTTTATGAATTTGGTGAAACAGTTGAAAGGATAAGTATGGTTTTAAAAGTCCGTTTTTTACAAGATAAAGATGTTCCGGCTACTTCTTTGACGGATTGGGCAAAGTTAGGGGAGAACAGGCCCACACAAAGATTGTTTTTACCGGCTTGGGCCAAATTAGGGGGAAATCAAAAGCCCCAAAGGTTGGTTTTACCTGATATGCCTTCTGTCATGGTGCATCCGCAAGGGGGCAGGCCGGGGCAAATCAGTTATCATGGTCTAAAGTTAGATTTATCTTCGGACAATACGTTTGAATATGGGGCTTGGCCGCAAAAGAAAGTTTTACCCGTGTGGCAGGATATTTTGAATCAAGCCTTGGCAAGCGGGCAGTTGCGTTCTAACAGTTGCCATTATTATACATTAAATGGTCAAGCGTGTCATGAGTATTTATTTAAAGGCAAGTTATATGTCTTTGTGAAAAATAAATCTGTTTGGATGGAAGTGTTGCCTGTTCGGTGGCAATTGGACGAAAAACAACAACGCGCTTATACTACTCAGGTTGTGATTGCCGATTCTCAACAATCTTCAAAATTTTTGGGCTTGGTGGGGCAACAAATTATTCAATCCAATAAATACTTGCGTGAGATGGCCCCGCATCGTCCATCTGTGCAAACTCAGCAAAAACGGATTTTAAAATCTACATTGCTTCATACATTAAGAACCTTGCGTGATATGGAAAAACAAGAAGGCCACATTTCACCCGAAATTCAACAAGCCTATGCTCTTTTCACAAAAAAAGCACAACATAAAAGGAGTTAAAAATGAAGAAAAAACATAAATTAAAAACCTATTTATTGACGGGCATTTTGGTTATGGCACCCGTGGTGATTACGGCCTATTTGGCGGTGGAATTGTTTCACTTGATGGATGGCTGGGCCAAGTACTTGATACCCGCAAAGTATGCCCCTTACTTACCCTATGGTATTCCGGGGTTAGGGATTATTCTGCTCTTACTGTTTTTGATATTGGTGGGGGTTTTGGCCACAAACGTGATGGGGCGCTGGGTGATTCGGTTGGGTCGCCATATTATTGAAAAAGTCCCCGTGGTGTCCAGCATTTATGGGGCATTAAAGAAAGTCTTTGAAACCCTGATGGGCAACGGGGGCACACAAGCGTTTCGTAAAGCGGTGTTGGTGCAATATCCCCAAAAGGGGGCTTGGACAATTGCTTTTGTAACTTCTACATTGCCGAAAGCACTGCAAAAAAAATTGCCCCGCGGGATGATGGTGGTTTATATTCCCACAACGCCGAACCCGACTTCGGGCTATATGGTCTTTGTCCGTAAACAAGATATTAAAGAGTTGGATATGCCGGTGGAGGAAGCCTTTAAAATGGTCCTTTCTATGGGTATTTTAAATCCGAATAAAAAATAAGGAAAAAGGCACCCCTTGGGTGGTCTCTCTCGTCATCCTGAGCGGATGCGAAGGATCCATGGATTCTTCGGGGCGTTGCCCCTTCAGAATGACGGGGGTTGGGGATAAAAGGCACCCCTTGGGTGGTGAATCCAAGGGGCGTTTTCCTGTCCAAAATGTTAAAAACAACAGGAAAAAGCGTTTATGACCCTCTTTTTTTATTGTCATGCCTTGAGCGTTAGCGAAATAAGGCATCTTGTTGAGATTCCTTATTTCCTCACTGTCGTCCGTCAAGGAATGACATTCTCTTTTCTGTCATTCTCGGGCTTGACCCGAGAATCCATTGGCACGTTGACACGAACCATTAAAATTCGTCTCAACTCTCCACGCTGACCCATAAATGGATTCTGAAACGAGTTCAGAATGACAAGAGAGTCAAAGCAAGACTACCTCACACACAGAGCATAGTTGGAGTGGTAGCGATTGGCGTCGCTCACGATACCTTCGTCAAGGTCCACGACGAACGCGTAGGAGGAAGAATTTGGCTTCATCTCGCTTGTCCACCAATATTTACCGGATAAAGCACTTTGATAATTGGATAAATCAAACCCACCTTTACATTCCGGTGTACCTTTACCAGAAGCATAACAATAACCGCCGGATTCAAAATCACTTCCCAATTTACTTCTATCCACCAACGATTCGGCCAAAGTCGGCATGTGCATGCCATGTGCCGCACAGAAGTTCTTGGCGTTCCACCAATTCATACCGGTCGTCGGCGTGGATATAATCCCTTCTATGCCCTTTCCATTCTCCTTTGTTAAGGTTGTATAATCGGAACTGGATATAGGTGTACAAGTTCCCTTTTCTGATGGGCCACTGGAGCCACTTACACTCGCATACTTACAATAATTAGCCCCTTTTTCAGACCCATTATTACAATCTTTATTGGTGGTACACCCTGTTTCACCTGTAAGAGTTTTACAACTGCCCGCTGTGGCGGATGTTGGGACCCATACACCTGTGGCACATTCACAACGACCACGGACACATGTGGCACCCCCTGGACAAGCGTTAGTGCTATCACATTCAATGCCCATACTGGGGGGTGGTAAGACGCCCTTACTTAAATCCGCATTATAGGTGAAAGTGGTGCATTCGGAATCTATATTTACATTGCCGTTTTCGGGGATGGTGCCGTGGATTTGTTCACATACATCAGGGGCAACCCCGGAAACCGTCAAACTAAACGCGTCTGACCCCGCCGTATAAGAAACGGTTGTATCAAAGGTGGCGCCCGCCACTTTATTGCCTGAAAATTCCCCTAAATTCGGGGTGGCATTACTATTGCGTTGGATTTGGGCGGAAACCGTCATCGCACGCATACTTGCCCCGTTTAAAATTTCATTGGCTTTATATTTATTCATGGCCATTTTATACCCCGCGATACCGCCGATGGATAGCAATCCGATAATGGCCAGCACCCCCAGCATTTCAACCATACTACGACCACCTTCTGTCGTCATTCTGAAGGCGTTAGCCGAAGAATCCATGGATCCTTCGCGTCCGCTCAGGATGACTGACGGTGAAGTATGCCCGCTCAGGGTGACTGAGGGTGAGGTATGGCCGCCAGAAATGACGGGGGAAAGATTTGATTGACCTTGTTC
>JAZLLX010000013.1:0-1081 GCA_045598345.1 Acidaminococcaceae bacterium
GCCCGCGCCCCGCATCCGTAGAGCATGCAGCAGCCATCTTTAAACTTGAGAAGAAAGTAAGAACCACTGATGAATAAAAAACAAGGAAGTGTTTTCTCGTCTGCTTTTTTTCTTAGAGTGAGTAGGTTTGGTTGGTGGAAATTGAGTTAAGCACCCCCTGCAAGCAGGGGGTTGGCTCAAATCCCTATCAGGTTGGGCATAAACCATCAGGCACCCTCGCAAAACCCGCCCGCCGCTAAAGCGGCTCCGCCCCAAGGGGCAGTAATGAGGATGGAGGGTAAGTCGGGAGGTGGGGTGTGCATAATAAAGAAGGTGTATAATAAACAACCCCGCACTCAGATTTTTTCTCTCGTCATCCTCAAAGGTCGCCGTATCTCGGCGCCCGCCCCGCAGGGTATCTGCGTGTCATCTGCGGGAAATCTGTGTGTCATCTGCGACTAAAGCGCGAATGCGCGTTGGAAAAACCCACTGACCAAACTAACCATTTGTATTTCTGCTGAGGAACTGAATAGTTACGGACGGATTTTTTAAGCGGTTAGCGTGCCCGAGCCTCAAGCGAGGGCTAAAAAATTCGTCCCACGTCTGCGAGGTCTGCGATTTTGGAAGTCAAAACCCACCGACCAAATCAACCGTTACAAAAAACCCAAAAAACAAACAAAACAGATTCAAGATGCACAAGTCAGGCGGGTCATCACTCCGCCTTTCCTGCACGTGAAGTAATGAGCTTTCCTTAAACTCATACTATTATACGTGAGGAAAAGATATAAGGTTTATCCTGCCTGCATGCACAGTGTTGAAAAATGATGTATGGTAATAGATACCAGAACATCATTTTGATCAACCACTGTCCAAGCCCTGAATTAATGATTTCAAGGCGTATGCTGATATTTAAGGAAAATTTCATATTACTTCACGGCACCCATTTCTGGAATGCCATCTAATTATTTGCACTCACAGCAGATAAAACAACATGCTCAAATAACAACCAAACCACCCCAAAAACCAGCAGCCCTCCCGCAGAAAAAAGGACATAATGCAGCATCTCATCACTCAATTCGAGGAAGCGGGGGGTTTTTCGCAG
>JAZLLX010000014.1:0-8983 GCA_045598345.1 Acidaminococcaceae bacterium
TTTTGCTTTTCACTCAGCGTTAAAAAGCATTTGGAACAGCAAAATCTTATTTTTAATCTGTCAACATATTTGGTAAATCTGTTGACAGATTGAAAATCGCTTTTCACGCTTTTAATTGTGTTTTGTTGACGAGTTGTTTTAGTGATGAGAGTGAAGAGAGGAGAGAAAAGAATTTGAAAGAAGTTCTTTGCGATTAGAGCGGAAAAAATTTTTCGTTCAAAACAGCAAAATTGCAAAATCAAAATGACGTTATTTTGATATAGAATGTCGTCATTTTGAAAATCAATTTTCACGATTTTTTCAGTTTTGAATGAGAGAATTTTTTTGAAAGGTAAAACAGAGAACGAAATCAAAAATATAAAAGCATCAGAATGATATCAGACCATAGTCAGTATGATATCATTTTGCCGTTGAAGCAAAAAGCAAAACGAAAAATTTTTTCGTGAGGGTCAATCTCACTATGAGATCTACCCAACTCTCACTATGAGATTGAGCGTGTAAAAAAATAAAAGAGCAGTAAATGCTATTTTGATTGTGATGGAAAGCATAAAAACATTTTATCTTCACTATATACAATAGACATGAGTTTTGATTTTACAACCAAAAAGGGAAAGAAAATTTATAATTGCAGAATTAAATATAGTTTTTGTTTTATTTGGTGTGGGTTTTGTGGTATAATATCTATAACTATTCTTGCCTCCCAGTTAGGGGATGTGGCGCGATGCCACCGGATGGGTAGTTTGCGGTGGCAAATTGTTGATAGTTGGGAAAGGGAACATTGTGAGTATAGAATTATTAAACTGTGATTATAAAACTTTGATAAATAGATTTAAGAAAGAAAATACATTGATTGATTTAGTTTTAACTGATCCACCTTATTGTGTTAGCAGGGATTATCAGTTGGGATTTTCTAATATGGGTAGGTCAGGAATGAATTATGGGAAATGGGATTATAATTTTAATCCTAAAGAATGGATTTATCTTACTGCTCCATTTGTAAGAAAAGGTGGTTCTTTGATAACTTTCAATGACTGGAAAAACTTGTCTTATGTTGTTGAAGTTTTAGAAGAAAATGGGTTTCTTATTAAAGATTTAATTAGATGGGAAAAACGCAATCCTATGCCCCGTAATGTTAATAGTCGTTATGTTATGGATATCGAGGTTGCAGTTTGGGCTGTAAAAGGAAAAGGGAAATGGACTTTTAATAAACCAGAAAATGTTAGTTATTTAAAACCAGTTATTTCTACAGGTGTAGTTCCAGGTGGTAAAAAAAGATTACATCCAACTCAAAAACATTTGGAGGTTATAGAAAAATTAGTTGAAGTTCATTCTAATGCTGGAGATTTGATTTTTGATCCGTTTGCAGGGGCAGGAACAATGGCATTAGCTTGTCAAAATTTAGATAGAAACTTTATTGGTTCTGAGATAGATAAAGGTTATTATAAGAAAGCAATGGAGAGATTATGTACCCAAACCCGATTAGTTATCCCGGAAATAAAAACAAAATTGTAGAACAGTTAGTATCACTTTTTCCCAGTGAGTGTAATGAGTTTGTTGATGTTATGTGTGGCGGTGGTACTGTAGGTGTTAATTCAGAGCAAAAAAATATTGTTCTCAATGATAGCAATCATTTAATTATAGATTTGCTAAAGTTTTTTTATAATACTTCATTTAGTCAAATTGATAATATGTTAAGCGTGATAATTAAAGAATATAATTTAACGGATACAAAGGTACATGAAAAGGGGCATTATATTGAATATAGGCATGAAGGTTTATCATTGTACAATAAAGAAGGTTATAACAAACTTAAAGCAGAATATAACATTAGTCCTAGCAATGATAAACTATTAGCACTTCTTATTTATGGATTTAACCATTATTTAAGAGTTAATGGCAAAGGGTTATTTAATGTTCCTGTTGGGAAGGTAGATTATTCAGAAAAGATAAAAACTAATTTGAATAATTTTTTGTATTTAATGCAGAGTAAAAATATAAAATTTTCTTGTTTTGAATATACAGACAAAAGGTTATACGCAAATAAGAGTGCGTTCTATTATTTTGACCCACCATATTTAATTACCACAGCCCCTTATAATGCTAATTGGAATGAGAAAAATGAAGAAGCATTATTAGATGTGCTCGATTTTTTGAATAGACAAAATATAAAATTTGGCCTTTCAAATGTGTTAATGTCAAATAATAAGCATAATGTGATGTTAGAATTGTGGGCAAAAAAATATATTGTTCATGAAATAAAAAGGCAGTATAGAAATGCAAACTATCAGAAAATAAACGTGACTGATACACGAGAAGTTTTAATCACGAATTACTAAGGAGGCAAGAGAATGACTGCGGGTAATAGGAGAGGTTTTAAGATTTTTTCCTTTAATACAACAATTAGAAATGCACGTAGAAACTTGGAGTTTTTAAGTGTGTTTCTGCCGTATGATGGGAAAATTATTAGAGGAATATTAAAGCATCAATTTTATTTTGATTTAGTACGTCACGGTGTTTATAAATCGCTAAATGTTTCACGCGATGTTAGAGAAAAGTGGAAAAGAAATGAACCATTAACAGAGGAAGAAACTAATAAAATTATGGCAGATAATCCGCAGGCAACTACTGACGAAGGAAGAACAATGACATGGTTAAGAGCATTAAAAGATCAAGGATTGCTTATTTTTGAACCTATAGCCGGAGAAGCATCTGATGTTCATAAAATTGTAATTAGTAAAATTGGAAAACAAATTTTAGAAAGAAGAATTGATCCAACAATACTTTATACAAAATTAATGATTGGAGTGCATGCTAAAAATCCATGTAGAACAAGTATGTGGAACGAATCACGCCCGTTTTTAAATACTTTGTTTGTTATAAATCTGGTTAATAAAAAATGGCAAGAGCTAGGAAATGATCCTAAAGGAATCTTGCTACACGAATTTTCTTGTTTTGTATTGAGTATGAAAGATTGTGATTATGAAAAATGTGCCAATGACATAATTAATTATCGTAGGCAGTTCAATACAGATATCAATATAGATTTTTTGTTAAATCATCTTAAACAGAATAATATTCTGCCTCTTTCAATTAAAAGTATTTTGGGAGATTATCCTGATGAGGTTTTTAGAAAATTTGAAATGACAGGATTATTTTATAAACATGGATATGGTAATAAAATGTATATTTCGTTTTCTAAATACAATATGGAAAAGATTAATACCTTATTAAACCACTATGAAAATTATAGATTTGAAGAATTTAATAGTCAAGAAGAATACTATAATTATCTATATAATGTTTTTATTCCGTGGGAAGGGAATGAATTAACACGAAGAAGAATTATAAATTATAAAGCAAAAATTTTAGGAATTGCTTTATCCAATAATTATGTATTGGAAGAAACAGAAGCAATGCTTGATAGAATTTTTATGTCCAATAAGCTTGCTACTATTGTTAAAGAAACATCACTTAAAGATATTCTCAATGAACTTTTGATATTAACTAAAGTTGTTAGAAAAAAATCAAAATATTCAGACATTGCAGAACCATTACGTTTAGAATTTTTAATGGCAATGGCATTTGGCAAAAGATATGGGGTTAGTCATGTCATAAGTAACATATTGTATGACGAGAATGGTATTCCGTTGCATTGTGCAACAGGCAATAAAGCTGATATTCTTTATGTTGATTCAAGTTGTGAATATACGTTAGAAACTACAATGATTAGTAGTCGGGATCAACAGTTAAATAGTGAAACTACAACTGTTATAAGACATATGGAAGAAGAACAAAGAAATAACAATATTAAAATTAGAACAATAATGATTGCACCAAGAGTACATTTTGATACTTTGGATTATTTTAAATATCAAGCAGACACAAAAAAAATTAGCATATTAGCTTTAACAATAAATAAAATGGCAGAAACTATTTATAAATGTGAAAGTATAGATGCCTTGAATGTAACTGTAGATAGTATGGTTAGTGAAATGATTGAGCATTTTAACGATTTTCTTGAAGACATAAATTATTCTTATCCATTAAGTGAGTTACATGAAGAAGTTACATATGTTAGTGAAAATGATAACTTAATGGTTGCTAATCCGACCATTAATCCCGATAATCATTTATGGAACTAAAACTAACTTCTTAATTGCTCACCCCACCACCAAAAAGCAAAATATTTTGCTTTTTGGTCCCCCGCCCCTTTATGGGCGGACGAGGGTTCGTGTTATTTTTGGGGAAATCCCGTAATTCCCCCGTGGAAATTACGGAATTTCCATGTGTTGAAAAAAATTTAAGACGGGGTTTTAAGCCCCTATATATACAAGACGAAAAAAATCTTCAAATTGTAGGTATTGGTGAAAAATATTTTTATTTCGCAATTCATAATTTATAATGCACAATGAAGGTAAGATGTTCTGAAAATTAAATTAGTAAAGTGAATTGTGAAATGAAAGAAAAAAATCTAAAGGAGCAACAATTATGAGTTCAAAAGAATATGCCGGCGGGAAGGCAAGTACTATTGCTATTTTCCGGGTTTTGGAACGGTACAGCGGCAAAGGGCATAATTTGACCCAACTGGATATTGTGGACTATGTCCAAAAGGATTATGGCTTGAAGGTTGACAGGAAGACAGTCGGGCGGACTATTAACTTTCTCAAAGAGTTCCGGTTCAGCAGTAATGAAAAAGAATTTGCCATTGAATCTTTTAGGAGGCAGGGCATTTATATGAGTACGAACAACAGCGAAAGTAAAATTATTTTGCGTTCTGCCATTATTGGCCTTAATAAGGTAAGGTTTGTTTATTATTTGAGAGATTTGGAAGGGCATGAGGTGCCGGACGACAAGCCCGACCATCCTTCTGGCGAATTTGTGGTTGACCCTTATGAAATTATCAGTTCCATGGGGCATGAGTATCTTGTCTGCCACAAAGATGGGGATGAGCCCTTTTTACGTAACCTTAGGATTGACAGGATGAAGAATGTGGAAATATTAAAAGAAGAAAGAATGGCTTTGCAGGAAATTGACGGTTGCGAATCGTGGGTACGGTTTAATCGGGAAGAATATATAAAGAAGTTAAATTATCATATGTTGGGCGGAAAACTTGCTTATGCGGAATTTAAGATTCCCAACGGCAAGAAAGCCGATATGCAACGGGCGGTTAATATTTTGTGGGATGAGTTGAGCGGGTTTGACAGTTTTGAAATGCGAAAACAGCAGGATGGTTGGATTAAAGTAAGTGTGAGAATGTCAAGGATGGGAATTAAGGTATTTGCCCGTCAGTTTGTGGATATGTGTACTTTAATTTATCCAGAGAGTTTGCTAAAAGAGTTGAAGGAAGAATTTGCTGTTGCCAGCGCCAAGTATGGGGAGGAATTTGAAAAAAATTTAAAATAATTTATTCGGATACCAATTTTGTCCACCCTCATGGGTTATAATATAGCCAACAAGGGAAATGGAGGGTGGAAAAAAAATGAAAAAAGTTGTTAACGATACCAAAATTGTCCACACAAAAGTGTTATCATATAAACATAGCGGGGGAGCAATCTCCTCCTCTTTCTAAAAACAAAATATATATTCATCAAGAGCAGGCGAGGGGCTTAGCCCGACGACCCTGCAGCAACCCTTTGAGTTGGGTGCTCCGGCTGAGAACGATGATCTTAAAATCAGCGTTCTCTGTCGCAAGAGCAGAGGACGCTGTTTTTTTGAAAAAATTTTATGTAGCCGCAAGAGTGGCAGAAAGCGAGGCGTTATTATGTTAAATGTTATGGTTCGTGAAAGTAAAAATGAGTTTGCCTTGGAAGTTGTAAAGGCAATGAAGTTTGTGAAAAATGAGCGTGGGGACAGCCACCATGATTTTTATGAATTACGCAGGGTCAAATTGTTTCTGGAGCAGGTTTTGCAAGAAGGTGAGTGGGACAATAAACAGTCCAACTGCTTAATCCGTAACATTGAAATGCTTGCTGATATGCTTGCCAAGGGGCAGCCCTACGATGTTTTGGAACAGGCAATGGGTGTTCTGGAGAATATAAGAAAAGAGGGCTGGGAAACGATATGGCCTGATGAAGTGGAATTGAACCGCAATTTGCTGCAACGGGAACTTGCTTACCGTCATTTGAGCGATGAAAAGCGTTGTGAAGCATTGCAATGGATTAGTTGGGCGGATGCGGTTTTAGAAAGTGTGGCGGCGTAAGCCGTTAAAGATTTGAAAGGTAAGGTGATAGAAATGTTTGATTTTATTGATATGACGGACGAAGAATTTGAAAAATGCTTGAACGATGAAAGTTTGGAATCGGATAAAGAAGAAGTAAATATCCGGTGGGACAGCAGGGATGTTATCCGTCCTGATGCGGAAAAGGTGGATTGCAGGGATTGTGTCCACATGAAGTACAATCCGTGCAGTGCCTATTGCGAAGTTTTCATCGCTCCGAAGGGAAAACCTGCTTATATATTGTGGGGTAATTCTAAATGTGCCTACAAGATAAGCCAGAAAGAGTATGCCGAAGCCAAGAAGGCACAACAGCAGATTCTATCGGCGGAAAAGAAGGCAAAAAAAGATAGCAAGCAATAAGGGTATTGCTAAAAACAAGAAAAAGGAGGGCGGATGACAGTACAAGAATATGCCCAAAGTTTGGGTTATGAGTTTGCTGATTTAATTGGGTACAGCCCAAAAATTGCCTTGTATCATCTTATATCTTTGGACAACTTATGTCTTAACAAAGATTTTAGGCATTGGCGGGAGCCGGATTGTCAGAACGAAAAATTTTTGCTGCTCCGCAACCGCAGGGCAAAGGTCATAAGTTTTTCGGGAAGGGAATACCGCAATGCGGAAAAAAGAATCAATCTTATCAGGCATAAACCCGAAAAATATGGGGATGTGGCGAGGTTGACCCGAATTTATTATAAATTGCAATGAGTGTGTAATTGGAGGTGCTGAAGATGTCTAAAAAATTGTCTTTGAAAGAAATTATCAAAAAAATGCATGAGTACAGTCCTGAAGAACACCCGGAAACGGGGGACTGGGACAAGTGCTTCAAGTATTGCCTGATGGGGGCGGAACTTGGGGACGGTGATTGTATGGCAAATACTGCTTTTTGTTATGAATATGGTAACGGGGTTGAAGAAGACGGCAATAAGGCAGTTTATTGGGCAAAAGAAGCATTGAAGGTGGGCAACAGTACGGGTATCTGTCATTTGGCACGTTACTATGAAAAAGGTTATTTTCTTCCTGAAAATTTTGCTTTGGCAAAAAAATATTTCAAATTGTCCGCTGAGAAGGGGTGCGGGGAGGCCTATGGAAACCTGGGTAATATGTATGCGGACGGCAGGGGCAGCAATATTAATTTCAAAAAGGCGTATTTCTATTGGGATAAGGCCTATAAAATGGGTGTGGACTGGGTGGCAAAATATATTTGTGAATGCTATCTCTATGGCAAGGGCGTGAAAAGAGATATTGACAAGGCACGAAAATATTTTGATGAAGTAACAGAAAGCAATGACTTCACCGATAAACTGCTTACGGACTTGGAGATAGCAGAGGCCGAAGAAGAATTAAATGTGAAGTTCATTACAACAAAAGTTACAAGTGAAGGGAGGATGCTTAAAATGGTGGAAAACCCTTCAAAGAAAAAGAAAGCGACCGAACCCAAAGAGCCGGCTGCGGCAGAATTTGTTTTGCCCGGACGGGAAGAACTGACCAAATACTTCAACGAAGAAATCATTGATTTTTTCAAACATCAAAAGGCCTATGAAGAAATGGGCGTTCACAGTGTGCCTGCCACTTTGTTGTACGGCCCTCCCGGCTGTGGGAAAACATACGCCGTTAATGCGGTGGCGAAGTATTTGAATATGCCTGTTTTTGAAATCAATTCTTCAACTGTTGGCGACACCTATGTTCATGGCACGTCCAAAAAAATTGTCGGTATGTTCACCAAAGCAAGGGCGGCGGCACCCAGTGTGCTTATCATAGACGAGTTTGAAACCTATGTGGGCAAGCGGTGTGCGGACGACTGGAAATCAAAAGTTGAAGAAACGGACGAATTTTTGCGGAACATTGGTCCTGCTGTGGATGACAAGGTGGTTATTTTTGCCATGACCAATATGCCGGAAATGATTGACCCAGCCATTTTACGCAAAGGCCGTTTTGACAATCAACTTGAAGTCGGCCCTGCCAGTGAAGCAGAAATATTGGCTGTGCTTAAATATGAATTGAGCAAAACCAAGGCACAAAAAGATTTGGATTTGCTTCCTGTTGCCAAACAGTTGAGGGGCAGGCCCTTGTCAGATGTGGGTTACTTGGTAAAACAGGCGATCCGCAATGCGGTCAGGGCGGAGCGTACCTTGGTCCAGCAGCAGGACTTGGATGCGGTTATGGTAACATTAAACAAAACAAATACTTTTGTTGTGCATCACCGCGCCATAGGTTTTCAGACGGCGGGCTAAAATTAAAGGGGGTAATAAAATGGATGAAGTTACGAGCAAAAACATCGGCGGACTTGTTGCACGATTTTTCACCCTGTTAATTAAATTTCTTTTCCAGCCATTTGTGGTGATATGGTATATCCTCTCGTTTCAAGCGGATAATTTTTGCAGGGCAACGTATAAGTTATTTGTATATCTGTTGGCAATGGCAATATGTGTATTTGAAACAGTATGCCAGATTGGAATGCTGTTAATAGGGGGCTTTAGAAATGAGAATGATTGATGTAATGCGTAATTCGTAATTCGCAATGCGTAATTTAATTAAGAATTAAGAATGCAGAATTAAGAATGATGGTAGGATGTTCCTGTGATTATATTTCAGGTATCAGGTGTCAGGAAAGTTGGCATAGTGCGAAAGTAACCTTCCCTTGATAGGGAAGGGGGACCGCTTGCGGTGGATGAGTAGAAAAGTAAGTTGTTTTGCTTGGTTGAGTTTGAGGTTGTGCCAAGTTTCCCCACACCCTTTTATTCCCTCTCCCCAAGGAGAGGGTCAGTT
>JAZLLX010000015.1:0-7084 GCA_045598345.1 Acidaminococcaceae bacterium
AAAAGTTCGCATTATGCGGACTTTTTTTATTCTAATCACAGGAACTTTTTACCATAGTTTTAAGATTTAAGTTTTTAACTTTTAACTGATTTGATGTTCCTGTGATTATAGCAGAAGGTTGGCAGGGGTTGTAGGGGGACGGGTTCTTGCCGTAGGCAAGGTTCCGCACCCGGGCAAAGCATCGCTTTGCACAATGTCAGCACATAATGACAGGGTTTTCTGCGTAATCCGCACCCCCAGTCGCAACCACGTTCCTGAAAGCGACAGCCCCCGCAAGGGCGGGGGCTACTCGTGTTCCTGTAACTTGTTATATAATCACAGGAACGTATTACCACAATTACGCATTGCGAATTGCGAATTACGCATTATTCTCAAACCTATAACCTGAATTTTTTTCTTGCTATTTTGCAAAAAAAAGAGTATCATATATGCGTGTATATATGATACACTAAACGAAAATTTTGAGGAGGGTATTATGAAAAAATTGGGCTATGTAGCGGTGGCCGCTATGGCATTGATGGCAATGCTGGTTGGCGGTTGCGGCAGCGACAAGAAAGCAGACACGGCTGCTTCCGGTAACAAACTGATTGTCTACACTTCCATGAAGGAAAACCTGATCAGGGGTATTGTGGACGGCTTCAAAAAAGCCAACCCTGGGATTGAAGTTGATTACCAATCCGCAGGCGCAGGCAAACTGATGGCGAAGATTGCGGCTGAACGTCAAAGCGGCAAGATTTTGGCGGACGTAATTTGGACCAGTGAAGTTCCTGACTTCTACAAGATGCGTGAAGAAAAGATTCTTGAAAACTACAAGAGTCCTGTGTACAAAGAGTGTGTAAATCCCTTTGATGACTATGACGGCTCCTTCCATGCTGCACGTCTTGGCACTTTGGGTGTTATTGTGAACACAGACAAGATTAAAACTCCGCTTACCAGCTGGAACGATTTGTTGACTCCGGCTTACACCGGCAAGTTCGGTATTGCCAATCCTGCATTGTCCGGCACTTCCTATATGTCCGTTGCATTGCTGGCTAAACAATTTGGTTGGGATTATTTCTACAAACTGAAAGCCAACGGCGCAAGAATCGGCAAGGGTTCCGGCCAGGTTATTGACGACACCGCATCCGGCGAACTTTATGCTTCCCTGGCAGTGGATTACATTACCCACGGCAAGATTGAAAAAGGCGCTCACATAAAGATGTGCTATCCGCCCGAATTGCTGGTTGTTCCTTCCCCTGTGGCTATTTTCAAGGACTCCACAAAGAAGGATGCTGCCAAGAAATTTGTTGATTACTTGATTGGTAAAGAGGCGCAAACATTGGTTGCTAAACAAGGTACTATCCCCGTTCGTGAGGACGTTGCCCTGCCTAACAAACATTTTACTCTCTTGAATCCTAAAACTGCTTTAGAAAAATCCATGAAGATTAACTACGTTGAAGCAGTAAAGACCAAAGAAGATACCATTAAGAAATTCACCGAAATTTTGCAAGTGAAGAAATAATTGCAGGTTGCGGTTCAGTAAGTATTTTCTGGACAAGGGTTACAAATAGGGTCTATGAACTACTAAACATAGACCCTATTTCTTTAATAAATTTTCTAATACCTGATTTTTGGAGGATTTATGGAAAAACTTATCACAATAAGGGGTGTGAACAAGGCCTATGAAGCCCATCAGGTTCATTCCGATTTGGATATGGATGTGTACAAGGGCGAATGTTTCACTTTGCTCGGCCCTTCCGGTTGCGGCAAGACCGTGTTAATCCGTTTGATTGCCGGCCATGAAGTTCCCGACAAGGGAAAGATTACCATTGGGGATACCACTGTGGTGGATACACAAACGGGGGAATACATTCCGCCGGAACGCCGGGCGTTGGGCGTTGTGTTCCAGGACTATGCAGTTTGGCCCCATATGACTGTTTTTGAAAATATCGCTTATCCGTTAAAAATGGAAAAGCGTCCCAAAGAGGAAATAGATAAGCTGGTTATGGACATGATTGATGTGGTGGGTATGCACGGTTTGGAAAAGCGTCTGCCCTCCGAACTTTCCGGCGGCCAGCAACAGCGTGTGGCTTTGGCACGGGCGCTGGTGGCAGACCCGGCCGTAATGCTTTTGGACGAACCCTTGAGCAATCTGGATGCCAATCTCCGTGAAGAGATGCGTTTTGAAATTAAGGATTTGCAGAAGAAATATGGCATTACGGTTATGTATGTAACCCACGACCAGGAGGTTGCCCTGGCAATTTCCGACCGCATTGCCATTATGGATGCCAAGGGCAAAATCCGCCAGATGGGCACTCCCTATGAAATTTTTGAAAAACCGGCGGACTTGTTCGTTTTCAAATTCATGGGCGTGGCAAACTTTATCAATGTCCGTGAAGAAAACGGTCAATATTTTATCGGTAACGGTCAGCAGGCGGCTCCCGGAGAGAAGCCGGAAAAACAAGTGGCAAAATGGGTGCTGGGCTTCCGCCCCAGCGATGTGGCTGTCACCCGTGCGGGTGAGGGCTTAAAGGGCAAGGTTGTAAAGGCCACCTATTTGGGCTCCACCATGGACTATACCATTGCCATTGACGGTGAGCATTTCCGCACCGCCATTGAAACCCATGAGGCACTGGTCAATGACCTGATGTTCAAAGCGGGTGAGGATTGCGTAATTAATTTCAAAGCAATACATTGGTTTGATGCAGAACAGTTGAAGGAGGTGGAGGACTTATGAGTAAAGGTATAAAGAAGGAAAGCAGTTTCGGCATTGCTCATGTCATTCTCTTCCTATCCATTGCAGTTCTCTGCATTTTTGTGGCATGGCCCGTACTCTTAATTTTGTTCAATGCTTTCTTTGTAGAAGGCAGTTTCAACTATCGGGATTTCTATGCTGTATTGACAGAGCCGGAGACATTCCAGGCCCTGTTGAACTCGCTTTTTATAGCAGGCATGACCACCGTCGGTTCCACCATCGTAGGCACATTCTTCGCATGGTTGGTAACCCGTACGGATTTGCCCTATAAAAAATTTATGAAAGGACTTTTCCTTGTTCCCTTTATGCTCCCCTCATTCATCGGCGCATTGGCATGGAAAATGTTGCTTTCGCCAAACTCCGGCTATATCAATACTTTCCTGATGAACTTGTTCGGTTTGCAGGAGCCGGTGTTCAATATCTATACCTACATGGGCATTTCCGCAGTGGAAGTAATGTACCTCTTCCCTTTCGTATTCATTCAGGTTTGCGGGGCCTTGGAGCGTATGGATCCGACCTTGGAAGAGTCCGCCCGTATTTCCGGCGCAGGACTTTTCACCATTACCCGCAAGATTACCATTCCTTTGGTACTGCCCTCCATTATGTCCGGCGCTTTGCTGATTATGCTCTATTCCATGGCACATTTCGGCACGGTGGCGGTTTTGGGTATTGAAAACGGTATTTACAATATTCCAACCTTAATATATGAGAAGATTCACCAGTCCGGCGGTTCTTTTGAGTCCATCCGTACCGGCACGGTGCTTTCCACAGTGTTGGTAGTTACAGCGGCGGCCATTATTTGGGCTCAACAAAAGATTTTGTCCCGTGGTCATTACCAAATCATCGGCGGCAAAAGTTTCCGCCCTATGGAATTAAAACTCCGTGGTCTGCGTTATCCCCTGTTGATTGCCTGCCTGGCATACATTGGTTTTACCATTGTTTTGCCCACGGTGATAATCTTCATGGTGGGCGGCGTTTCCACTTATGGCCTGCCACTCACTTGGGAGAATATGTCTTTGGATAACTACAAATACATCCTCTTTGAATATGAAGTTACCAAGGACGCCATTATCAACAGCGTAAGTTTGGGTTTGGTGGCGGCTTTGATTACCATGTTTGCCGGTGTAATGATTTCCTATGTAATTGTCAAAATGAAAGTCAAAGGCAAGGGCATTTTGGAATTCTTGGGAATGTTGCCTTTCTCCGTGCCCGGTTCTGTTATTGCCTTGGGCGTAATTTTGGCATGGTCAGGACAGTTCGGTATTAATCTGTATAACACGGTGTGGATTATTTTAGTGGCATACATTGCCCGTTATATGGCCTTTTCTTTGAAAGCCAATTCTGCGGCATTGGAGCAGGTACATGATTCCTTGATGGAAGCCAGCCGCAGTTGCGGGGCAAGTATGTGGCAGAGTTTGAAAGACATTGTCATTCCCTTGGTTCGCCCGGGTATGATTAGTGCTTTCTTCCTGATTTTCCTGCCCGCATTGCGTGAATTGACCGTATCCATTATGTTGTATGCTCCGACCACCCGTACCATCGGCGTTGCCATCTACACATTGAACGAAGACGGGGAAACGGTTATGTCCACGGCTCTGGCAGGTATTGCCCTCATTTTGATTGTGGTGGGGCAAACTTTGATAAATCATTTTACTAAGAAAGCAGGTGAGTAACATGAGTGATAATGCATTTGTACGCTTAATCAATGTAACCAAAAAATTTGGTGATGTTACTGCCGTTAATAATTTGAATTTGGAAATTGCCAAAGGGGAGTGCTTCTCCATGCTTGGCCCTTCCGGCTGTGGCAAGACCACCACTTTGAGAATGGTTGCCGGTTTTGAGGATTTGAGCGATGGTGAGGTTTGGGTTGGTGACCAACTGTTCAGCAGCCCCCGGAAACATCACTACACCCCTCCTGAAAACCGTAATTTCGGTATGGTGTTCCAGGCCTTTGCGGTTTGGCCCCACATGGATGTATATAACAATGTGGCATTCCCTTTGCAACTTCGCAAATTGCCGAAGAGTGAGATTGAGTCCAGGGTTAAGGAGGCCTTGACCGCAACTAATCTGTGGCAGGATAAGGATATCAGCCCGGCGGATTTGTCCGGCGGCGGCAAGCAGCGTGTGGCTTTGGCAAGGGCTTTGGCAATCAATCCTGATGTAATGCTTTTGGATGAACCTTTGTCTTCACTTGACCCCCATTTGCGGGAAGAGATGCGGTTTGAAATTAAGGACTTGCAGAACAAATATGGTTTTTCTGTTATTTATGTAACCCATGACCAGTCAGAGGCAATGGCTCTGTCCGACAGAATTTTGGTTATGAAATTGGGCGTGGTACAACAGATTGACAAACCTTTGGATGTATATAACAAACCCAAAAATAAGTTTGTTTTCAGTTTCATCGGCGTTTCCAGTTTCACAGATGTGGAATGGCGTGAGGGCAAGGCCTATGTTACAGGCAGTGACAAGCCCTTGCCGGCAGCCATGGTTATTCCGGAAGAAATGAAACAGGAAAAGGTGTTCAACCTTGCCAGCCGTCCCACGGAAATCAAGTTCACGGATGTAACGGATATTGAGGCGGTGGAAGGGCTGGTACTTCGCAAAGCGTTCCTGGGAGAGATTATTGATTACTTGGTACGCATTGGCAATCAGGATGTCCGTGTGCAAATCGGCAGACGGGACAAGGGACCTGAAAGCGGGGAGAAATGTTATGTGAAGTTCCAAAGACCGTTCTGGTACAAGAAAGAAGAATAAAAAAAAGTTCCGTGGCAATGCCACGGAACTTTTTTTATTCAGGTGTCAGGTTACAGGTGTCAGGTTTCAGGGAAGTCAGCACAGCGAGAACTTTTTCCGCCCCAGGCGTGGGGCGGGAACCCGCCTACGGGAGCGTGTTGGCGGTGGTGGGGTCGCTCTCTTGTAGTTAGAAGTTGTAAGTTAGAAGTTATAAATTAAAGGTAAAATGTTCCTGTGATTATAGCAGAAAGTTGGCATAGCGAGAACCCTTGCCCTCTTGGTGAAGAGGGTGGCTTGCCTAAAGGAACATAGAAGGGCAAGACGGGTGATTGCTCAGCCCGCATTGCAGACAAGTTATCAATCCTCAGTCACCCACCGAAAAAACTTAACGGCGACAGCCCCTTCACCAAGGGGCCTAAAGTTCGCATTATGCGGACTATCCTGAAACCTAACACCTGAAACCTGAACACCCTACCATAATTACGCATTGCTCATTACGCATTCCGCATTATCCCAAACCCTACTCTCCTTCTATCACTGCCAAACTCACAATTCCCACAACTATTAAACTTATGAAAAAGTATTGCAGGGGGGTCAGTTTTTCTTTTAAGAATATTTTGGAAAGTACCAAAGGTACAACACATACGGAAGATATGATTGGTGCGGCGATGGCGCCGTTGTCGCTCATGGCATAGACATAGGTGAATTGTCCTGCGGTTTCACAAATTGCCGCCAAGATTTTATCCTTTTGTTGAGGCAACTGGAACTGCACATTTTTCCATTTCAAATAGATGTAAAGAACAATGGCACACAAGCAAAAAGTAAGTTCATAACTGGTGTTGGCGATATCTTCAATATTATCCTCCGTAACCCCCACTAAAGGACTGGTGGCAATATCAAGGTAATAAATATCAAGAAAAGTGCCGCAGGCGTCCAAAATGGCATAAATGAAAGGCATGGCAAAGCCCATAATTGCCAATGTCCTGCCGATTTTTTTGCGTCTGTCCGTGTTTTTGTTTTCCAAAAAGCCGATGCCTAAAATGCCACAGACAATGGCAGAAATGGCCACAACAGAGGGAAGTTCAATAGTTTGCCCCAAGAGCAAAACACACATTAAGGTACAGAGCGCCCCGGATGTGTTTTCAATGGGTGAAGCAAGGGAAACTTCAATGTAGCGGACACCGAAGAAAGCACAGGTCATGGACACAATGTAGAATGCCGATACGGGCAAGTATTTGATGAGGTTAATGGGCTGGTAGTTTATATCTTGGGTTGCAAGGATATAACAGGCGTGCAAGCCCATAACCGCCCCCACCCAAATACAGGTCTTTAAGTGGGTGTAGGGTTCTGACGGGTCAGCGGCCTTTTTGTAAAACAGTTCCGCCAAACCCCAAATTAAAGTTGTTAAAATAGCATATACAAACCACATGATTTGTCTATTATAGCACAAATTAGGGTTTAAGGAAATTAGTAATTAATAATGGGTCTTCATCAGTTTAAGTGGGTAAAAAACTAAAAACCATATTATTTTTACTATACCTTGTAGTGGCACAAAATGAGAACGTCCTGAGTACCCAAATTTATGGAATTTGCGAAAAAGATTGAAAAACACATGCC
>JAZLLX010000016.1:0-9465 GCA_045598345.1 Acidaminococcaceae bacterium
TTTTGCATTATGCGAAACATTCATAAACTTTGAGTTTTAAGTTTTTATCTTTTTCATTAGCGACAGCGTAATTGCTCACCCCACCACCAAAAAGCGACTGCCGTCGCTTTTCGGTCCCCCGCCCCTTTATGGGCGGACAAGAGTTCGTATAACACCGCACACCTGAAACCTAATTATAATCACCGGAACATCCTACATTCATTTCACAATTCACATTTCCAATTTATTTTAAGGAGAATCTAAATTATGAACACAATAGCCATTATCCTTGCCGCCGGCAAGGGTACAAGAATGAAATCAGCCCTGCCGAAGGTTCTGCACAAGGTTGGCGGAAAGCCAATGGTTGAACATGTGGTGCGTGCCGCCAAATTGGCCGGCATGGAACGGCAGATTGTCATCATCGGTCACGGGGCGGAGGCCGTCCGCCAGGAGATTGGTGAGGGCGTGGAATTTGCTGTTCAGGAACCCCAGTTAGGCACGGGGCATGCTGTTATGCAGGCGGAAAACGCCCTTGCCAATTTCTACGGCACTGCCATGATTTTGTGCGGCGACACCCCCCTTTTGGACGGGGAAGAACTGAAAAAGTTTTACGAAAAACATAAGCAGTCCCACGCCAGTGCCAGCGTACTGACCACCATTCTGGACAATCCTTTTGGCTACGGCAGAATTATCCGTGACGGCAAGGGGGATGTGCTGGGTATTGTGGAAGAAAAGGACGCTACGGAAATACAGAAAAACCTTCACGAAATCAACACGGGCATTTATTGCCTGGAATGTCCCGAACTGTTTTTAATTTTGAAACGGCTGAGCAACAACAATGCCCAGGGCGAATATTATCTTACAGATGTTATTGCCAAACTGAAAGAAATGGGCAAAAAGGTTGGGGCCATTGTTACAGAAGACAAGGATATGGTGATTGGTATCAACAGCCGCCGCCAACTGGCAGAGGCGGAGAATGTTTTGCGCCAGCGTATTCTCAACAAATGGATGGACGGGGGCGTAACCATTATGGATCCGGCAAGCACCTTTATTGAGGCGGATGTGGAAATTGCCCCCGATACGGTAATCCGTCCTTTCACCTGGCTGGAAGGGAAAACCAAAATTGCGAAAAATTGCGAAATTGGGCCCAACGCCCGGCTGACCAATGTGGAAGTGGGGGAAGGCACCCATTTGCAATTTATCTATGCCCACGATTGCCAGGTTGGTAATGAAGTTACCGCCGGGCCCTTCGTACACTTGCGGCCTGATACGGTGATTAAAAATAAAGTGAAAATCGGCAACTTTATTGAAGTGAAAAACAGCACGGTCGGCGAAGGGAGCAAACTGCCCCATTTAAGTTATATCGGCGATACGGATATGGGCTGCAATGTAAATGTGGGTTGCGGCTCCATTATGGTGAACTATGACGGCAAGAAGAAACACCGCACCACCATCGGCAACAAGGTCTTTATCGGCTGCAACAGCAATCTGGTGGCGCCTGTAACTTTGGGGGACGAATCCTTTATTGCCGCCGGCTCCACTATTACCAAGGATGTGGCGGAGGGGGCTTTGGCAATCACACGGGAAAAACAAAAAACAATTGACAACTGGGCAAAAAAATATTTTCAAGATTGAAAATAGGGTGGATAAATATTATAAGATGTTATATAATATAAGATAAATTAAATTTTTTGGAGGGGACAAAAAATGTTAGATGACAAAGAAAGATTTGCGCTCTTTACCGGCAATGCCAACAGACCGTTGGCAGAGGAAATTGCTTCCTACCTGGGATGCAAACTGGGGGATGCCACGGTGAACCGTTTTAACAACGGGGAAATTCAGGTCATGATTAATGAATCAGTCCGTGGCAAGGATGTGTTTGTGGTGCAACCAACCTGCGGGCCTACCGTCAACGACAATGTGATGGAACTTTTGATTATGGCGGATGCCTTCAAGCGTTCCAGCGCCAACAAAATCGTTGCCATTGTGCCTTTCTACGGCTATGCCCGTCAGGACAGAAAAGCCCGTGGCCGTGAACCCATTACCGCAAAACTCATGGCGGACTTGTTGAGTATCAGCGGCATTACCCGTGTAGTGACTGTGGATTTACATGCGGCGCAAATTCAAGGTTTCTTTGATGTTCCCTTTGACCATATGCCCGGCAGCCCCACTCTGGCAAACTATATCAAAACCAAGAAGTTGCCCAACATGGTAGTTGTTTCCCCCGACCTGGGCGGCGTGGGCAGGGCCAGAGTTTTTGCGGAGCGTTTGGATGCGCCCCTGGCAATTATTGACAAACGCCGTCCCCAACCCGGTGTGGCTGAGGTTATGAATATTATCGGTGACATTAAAGGCAAAACCACCGTCCTCATTGATGATATGGTGGATACTGCCGGCTCTTTGTGTGAAGCCGCAAGAGCGTTAAAAAAATTAGGTGCCAAAGAGGTTTATGCCTGCTGCACCCACCCGGTTCTTACAGACCCCGCTGTAAGCCGCATTAAGGAAAGTGAGATTGAGGAACTGGTTGTTACCAACACCATTCCCATCCCTTCCCACAAAATGTGTGACAAGATTAAAGTGTTGACCATTGCCCCGGTCCTGGCGGAAACCATTCGGGCAATTTATAATGACGGCAGCGTCAGCGCCCTTTTCCGCTCTATTACAAAGAAATGAGAAAGCCCCTTCTTGAGGCATTAAAAAAATATTGGCAGCAGGATGCCTATCCCCTGCACGCCCCCGGACATAAGGGGGGCAGGGGTTTTGACAAGGATTTGCTGTCCTTGTGGAGCAACTCCCTCACCCTTGATGTTACCCGCCGGGATGAGTTGGACAATTTGCATAATCCCCAGTCCTGTCTTGCCGAAGCCCAAAAATTAGCGTCAAAACTCTATGGTGGCGACGCTTGTTTTTGGTGTGTGAACGGCACCACCCAGGCCGTTCAGGCACTGATTTTAGGCACTTTGCGGCCCGGGGAAAAACTTTTGGTGCAACGGGACAGCCATTTAAGCGTGTTCAATGGTGCTTTTTTGGCACGGGTGGAAATGAGTTACTTGACTCCGGAATTCAACCGGGAGTTCGGCATTTATACCCAGTTGCGGCCGGAAGCCATTGAACAGGCGCTGGCAGAGGATGAGGATATTAAGGCAGTGCTGATTACCTCCCCCAACTGCTACGGCATTACGGCGGATATTCCTGAAATTGCGGCAGTTTGCCACAAACATCAGCGGCCTCTTTTGGTGGACAGCACCCACGGGGCTCATTTGGGTTTCACCAAGCAACTGCCCAAATCCGCTTTACAGGCCGGTGCGGACGGGGTGGCGTTGGGCGTACATAATACCCTAAGCGCCTTGACCCAGTGCAGTATGCTGCTTGTCAAATCCAAACTTTTAGATACAAAACGCCTGCGGGATGCCCTTGATATTTTAAGCACCCCCACTCCCAATTATCTGCTTTTGGCATCTTTAGATGCTGCCAGGGCACAACTGGAAGAACAGGGGGAACAACTGGTGAACGGGGCCTGTACCCTGGCCGCCAAACTGCGTGAGGCGTTCAAGGTGGCGGGCTTCCGCATTTTGACCCCGGAAGATGTTCCCGGTTTCCAACTGGATACAACCAAAGTTTTAATCAACACAAGCAAACTAAAACTGAACGGTTTGGAGTTGGCGGCAGAATTACGCAAAAACCGTATTGCGGTGGAAAAGGCGGATGCCAACAATGTTCTGTTCCTTGTTACCCTTGGCGACAACAGCACGGATTTCTATGATATGCTCATACGCCTGCGTAAAATTCTTATGGGCAGCATTATTCAAAGCAAAACCTTTGAACCGAAGGAACAGCAAAATACAGAACCGCCCAAAGCAGAAAAAGCCATGGAATATTTTGAGGCCTTTGATGCCCAACAGGAGCAAATACCTTTGAAGCAGAGTGCAGGCCGCATTGCCACGGAGCCGGTAATTTTCTGTCCCCCGGATATGCCCGTACTCTTGCCCGGGGAAATCATTTCCACGGAAATACTGGCATACATACGAAAGGAAATGCAACTGGGCAGAATTGTTAAAGGTGCGGAAGATAATACTTTAGAAAAAATTTGGGTAATCAAAGAATGACAGGGAAATTTATTACCTTTGAAGGTATTGACGGGGTGGGCAAAACCACCCAAATAAAATTGGTGGCACAAGCCCTGACTGAATCAGGTCAGAAAGTTGTTATTACCAGAGAACCCGGCGGCACTGCCATTGCCGAAAGGGTGCGGGGCATTGTGCTTGACCCCGCTTTGCAATTATCCGTGCGGACGGAGGCCCTGCTCTTTATGGCAAGCCGATCGGAGCATGTGGAGCAGATTATTAAGCCCGCCTTGCTTGCCGGCAAGACCGTGCTTTGCGACCGTTTCTGCGATTCCACCTTTGTGTATCAAGGGTTGACACAGGGATTGAAGGTTGAAGATTTAGGTGCTTTGAAAACTCTTAACTTGCAGGCCACCAGCGGCCTTATGCCCGATTTGACCATTGTTCTGGATGCCGACCCGAAGCAATTATTGCAAAGACGGACTGATAGGGGCGTGGCGGACAGATTTGAAAACAAGGGCATAGGATTCCACGAAAAATTACGCCAGGGATTTTTGTCCTTGGCCGCCGCCGAACCGAAGCGGATTAAAGTTGTGAATGCCTTGGGAAGCGTGGAGGAAGTAAGGGAGAAGATTCTGTCAATTATAATGCGGAATTTAATTAAGAATTAGGAATGCAGAATTAAGAATGAATGTGGGATGTTCCGTTGATTAGAATAAGAAAGTCCGCACTATACCAACTTTCCTGTAACCTGACACCTCAAACCTGATACCTAAAACCCAAAATATAATCACAGGAACATTTTACCATCATTTCACATTTCTAAATTCACATTTCTAATTGAAAGTGTCAACGTAATTGCTCACCCCACCACCGTCTTTCTATGTTCCTTTAGACGGTCCCCCGCCCCTTTATGGGCGGACAAGAGTTCGTATAACCCCGCACACCTGAAACCCAAAATATAATCACAGGAACATTTTACCATCATTCTTAATTCAACATTCTTAATTCTTAATTATAATCCCCGGAACATCTTACCATAATTACTCATTACTCATTACTCATTGAAAAAAATGTGGGAAAATATCTTAGGTAATCAACAGCATAAAAAATTCTTGGAACGCTACCTGACCAGCGACAACCATCCCCATGCTCTGCTTTTTGTTGGCAGCGCTGGTCTTGGTAAGCAACTCATGGCCTTGGAATTTGCCCAGTCCCTGCTCTGCCATAATCTGAAAGGTCATGACGGATGCCAAAGTTGCAGGCAGTTCAAAGCGGGCGCCCATCCTGATTTTGTCAAGATTGGCCTGCTTGAAGACAAAAAGCAAATCCTGATTGAGCAGATACGGGAACTGATTGCCGGCGGTGCTTTCGCCCCAACTTTAGGCAAAAACAAAGTCATTCTCATTGAGGATGCGGATTTGATGGGCATTCCTGCGCAAAACGCCATTTTGAAACTCTTGGAAGAACCGCCCCTCTCCTGGACAATTGTTCTCATTGCCTGTCAGGAAGAAAAACTTTTGCCTACCATTCTTTCCCGGGTTGTAACCCTGCGTTTCAAACCCATCGGCAACGGGGAAATTGAAACCGCTTTTTTGAAAGAAATCAAGGACGAAGAACATGCCAAAATCTATGCCCGCCTGGCGGACGGCAGTATCGGTGCGGCCCTTGCCCTGTTTGAAAATGACGCTTTGGACACCCGTAAGGAACTGCTGAATTTGCTAATGATGTTCCCCACCAAGTTCCCTTTGAACCTGGCCTATATGACATCCCTTGATGTATATGAGCGGTACAAGAAAGACAGACCCGGATTTTTCATGTGGCTGTCCCTCTTGCAAAATCTCTTGCGGGATGCCCTCATGCTGAAAATGGGAAACAAGGATTTATATAACGAAGATTTGCAATTTGAACTGAACAAAATTGGTGCCAACACCACCCAGCAGGGACTGGAAGATGCCCTGCTGGCAACGGAAAGGGTCAATCAGGATTTGACCGGAAACCTTGGCATCAAGCGGGCAGTGGAAGAATTGCTTTTGGATATCAATACAAGTATGAAGAGGAGATAAAAATGCCGACTGTTGTAGGAGTAAGATTTAAGAAAAACTGTAAAATTTACAATTTTGACCCTTTGGACACTGCTGTCACCAAGGGCGAGGCGGTGATTGTGGAAACCATCCGGGGCGTGGAATATGGCATGGTGGTCATCGGTCCCAGGGAAATTTCGGAGGACAAATTGGTCAGTCCTTTGAAACCCATTCTCCGCAAAGCCACAGAGCGTGACACTTTGCAGTTTCGGGAAAATGAAATCCGTGAAAAAGAGGCCTTCCATATTTGTGAGCGGAAAATTCAAAACCACGGGCTGCCCATGAATCTGGTGGATGTGGAATTCACCTTTGATGTGGGCAAAATAATTTTCTATTTCACCGCAGACGGCAGGGTAGATTTCCGTGAACTGGTGAAAGACCTTGCCAGCGTTTTCCGCACCCGTATTGAACTGCGGCAGATCGGGGTCAGGGATGAGGCCAAAATGCTGGGCGGCATCGGCTACTGCGGCAGGCCTATTTGCTGTGCCACCTTCTTGGGAGATTTTGCCCCCGTGTCCATCCGTATGGCGAAAAATCAGGGGCTCAGTTTGAACCCCACGAAAATTTCCGGCATCTGCGGACGGCTGATGTGCTGTTTGGATTACGAGGACCAGAACTATATAAACACGGGCGACAATCAAAAAGAGCAATTTGTTTTGCCCAAAATCGGCTCCATTGTTGCCACCAGTTTGGGCGAGGGCAGAGTTATGGGCATTAACCGCCAGGACAAATCCGTACAGGTTCAGTTGGCGCCCAACAATGTGGTCAATGTGTCTTGGAACGAAATATTTGAGCCGGAGGATTTGGGCAATGCCTAAACGGCCGGACTATATTCCCGGTTGTCTGTATAAAATTTGGCAGGACGAGGAGGAATTTTCCTTCACCACGGATGCGGTGCTTTTGGGCAATTTCCCCCACATTGTCAACCACGCCAAAGTTTTGGACTTGGGCTGCGGCACAGGTGCCATCGGTATGCTCTGCCACCATAGGGGGGCGGAGGAGGTAACCGGTTTTGATATCAATCCCGATGTTCTTTCCCTGCTAAAAGAAAGTGTAAAAGACAACAACTTTCAGGACAAATTCACCATTGTCCAAGGGGATGTCCGGGAATACAAAAAATATTTTGACAACGAAAGTTTTGATTTGGTGGTGGCAAATCCGCCTTACAGAAACAGCGGAGCCACAAGGGTTATCGGCAAAAATGCCTACCACGAAGAAACTGCTAATTTGGAAGATTTTTTTAAGGCGGCGGCTTATACCGTAAAATATCGGGGGCGATTTGCTTTGGTGCAACTGCCGGACAGGTTTGTGGAAGCCATGAATTTGGCAACAAAATACGGTCTGCAGCCCAAACGCTTGCAATGGGTGCACAGCGCCGCCGACAAACCGGCCTGGATTTTTTTATTGGAAATGCAAAAAGGGGGCAGTTACGGCTTGGAAGTCCTGCCGCCCCACATAGGAAGGGGAGTAAATTATGAAAATAGTGGAAATTAAAGGAATGCACTGCCAACATTGTGTGGCAGCAGTGAAAGGTGCTTTGGAAAAACTTGGCTATGAAAAAGTGGAAGTCAGTTTGGAGAAAAACAATGCGGTGATCGGGGACGCCACTGCCGACCCCACCGCCATCAAAACCGCCATTGAGGACTTGGGGTTTGATGTGGAAGGAATTAAGTAAATAATTCGCAATGCGGAATGCGTAATTATGGTAATAAGTTCCTGTGATTATATAACAAATTACAGGAACATAAATAGCCCCCGCCCTTGCGGGGGCTGGCGCCCAAAGGAACAAAGAAAGGCGACTGGGGGTGCGGATTACGCAGAAACCTTGTCCGCATTATACTAACTTTTTTCCCTCTTTCTAAAGAGGGGGGACCGCTTGCGGTGGGTGTTTTTGCATTATGCGAAGCATTCATAAACTTTAAGCTTTAAGTTTTATCTTTTCATTAGCGACAGCGTAATCCTATGTTTCCCCACACCCCTGCCCCTCTCCCCAAGGAGAGGGTTACTTTCGCACTATGCCAACTTTCCTGAAACCTGACACCTGATACCTGAAACCTAAAATATAATCACAGGAACATCCTACCATAATTTTTCATTTTTAACTTATAACTTTTAACTACAATTTCGTAGGGTGCGGGTTTCAAACCCGCCCGTTCTTTCTTCTCTTATTGTCCTTTCTTCGGGCAGGTTGCAAACCTGCCCCTACGAACATTCCCACTATTCACCCAATATAAAAAAGCAGGAATATTATCTAATTTTCCTGTTTTTTTTTGATGGAAAATTAGATAATATTCCACATTGGCAATCAATGATAAAATTCAAAAAATCCTGTGACTATCTCTAATCACAGGATTTTTTATAAATACCTGTCGCAAAACTCTTTCACTGTCAAAATCTCTATTTCTTCATAAGTTCCAATATCCAACAAATCCTTATCACCACTAACAATATACAAAGCATGTGCATCTTTAGCACATTCAATAAATTTGTTATCATCAGGATCACGGCAAACTTGGACTATTGCTTTGCCTTCCACTATCTGCATTCTGGCAACCAAAGGCATCAAAATATTTTCATCTATCTTTCCTTGTTTGCGGAAAACCATTTCACGGACAGTTGCATTATATTCTTGAATAATGTCAATATTTGCGCAAGCCGTAATTTTGTCAGTTAATACTGCCTGTAAAACCTTTCTTGGCAACCCGCCGAAAAACACACCTGAAATTACAATATTTGTGTCTATTACAATTTTCATTTTTTCTTCCTGACGGACTTTATAATATCATTTACGTCTTCCTCTTTGTAACCGACAGCAGCCGCCCATTCCTTCGCATCGTCCATTGCCTTTTCAAAATCAGAAACAGACGGCAATTTAATTGCCTTTAACAGAATAACATCACCAGAAATATAGCAAACTAATTTATCCCCGGCATCAATGGATAATTTACGCCGCATATTAATTGGAAGAGCAACCTGTCCTTTTGAAGAAAGTGTTAAAACTTGGGCATCCATTCATATCACCTCTTTTGTAAGAATTTCTTACTTAATTAAACCACACAAACATGATAAAGTCAAGAGGATAGCTAAAAATTAAAAGTTAAAATCTTAAAGCTTAAAGTTATGGTAATATGTTCCTGTAATTAGAATAAGGGCAAAGGAATTAGGATTTAGGATTCAGGGAAAGTCCGCACAATGCGAACTGACCCTCTCCTTGGGGAGAGGGAATAAAAGGGTGTGGGGAAACTTGGCACAACCTCAAACTCAACCAAGCAAAACAACTTACTTTTCTACTCATCCACCGCAAGCGGTCCCCCTTCCCTATCAAGGGAAGGTTACTT
>JAZLLX010000018.1:0-3245 GCA_045598345.1 Acidaminococcaceae bacterium
TGCGGATTAAAGCGGCACTTTCGCATAATGCAGAGTTCTCAATCCTCAGTCAGCCGCCTATGTTCCTATCGCTGACAGCCCCTTCACCAAGGGGCCTTAAGTTCGCACTATACCACCTTTCTTGCTATAATCACCGGAACACTCCACCATATTTGTTCTTTATTCTTTGTTCTTTGACATTTAATTTCCAGCCCATCCCACCATCATGCTACATTCTTAATTCTTAATTCATAATTAAAACTATGCTCAAATCTCTAAAACTATTATTCACAATATGTTTTATATCTCTGTCTTTCACTGTACATGCACAACTGAAAGTTGTGGCTTCCATTTTTCCTATGGCGGAGTTTTGCCGAGCGGTGGGCGGAGATTTGGTTCAAGTCAGGCAAATGGTGCCGGACGGCACAGAGCCCCATGACTTTGAGCCCAGCCCCAAGGACTTGGCAGAAATCAATCAGGCACAAGTGCTTGTCTATAATGGCTTAATTGAAAACTGGGTAAAATCTGTTTTACAAACCTCCCCCAACCTTTACAGCGTGGAAGCGGGCAAAGATTTCCTCCTTATTGATGGCAAGACCGACCCCCATGTGTGGATCAGTCCCAAACTGGCTATCAAACAAGTGGAAAAAATCAGTCATGCCTTCATTAAAGCAGACCCTGCCCATAAACAGGAATACACCGCCAACACTCAAAAATATTTGACCGAATTGGCACAACTGGACAAAGAATTTTCCCAACTGCAATATTTGAGCAAACGCCGCATCTTTGCAACCAATCATGCCGCCTTTGCTCATTTGGCAAAGGATTATAACCTGACCATGCTGGCAGTAATGGGGCTGAGCCCGGAGGCGGAACCCACCCCCGGTGACTTACAAAAAGTTATTCAAACAATTCAAAAAAATAATCTGCGTTATATTTTCTTTGAAACCCTTGCCAGTCCCAAATTGGCAGAACTGGTGGCACAGGAAACCGGGGCGCAGGCGGCAGTGCTTGACCCCATTGAAGGTGTAACCGCAGAACACAAAGCAAATTATTTGGATTTGCAGAAACAAAACCTTGTTGCCTTGCAAAAAGAATTTGCCCAATGAAAATTATTGAACTAAAAAATCTCGGCTTTGACTATGGTGAGGGCTGGATTTTTCACAAACTGAATATTGAAATTGAAAAGGGTGACTTTGTCGCAGTAATTGGTGCTAACGGTGCCGGCAAGTCCACCCTTTTAAAAATGCTTGCCAAAATGGTGGAACCAACCTGTGGTACTATTGAATACTATGGCGAAGATATTTCCGTTTTCAACCAATGGGACAAGATTGGTTATGTGCCTCAAAATCCGGGCAAGAATGCTCAGGATTTTCCCATTAGTGTGGAAGAAGTTGTTAGCATGGGATTGTTGAAAACCAAGCACTTTTTGCAACGGTTGAGCAATGAAGATAATGAACGCATCCAAGAGGTGCTTAATTTTTTTGACTTGCAGGATATGCGGAAAAAGCGTATGAATGAACTGAGTGGCGGCCAGCAGCAGAAAGTGTTTTTGGCAAGGGCTATGGTGAAAAGGCCGGAAATACTTTTATTGGATGAACCTAGTACTGCTATGGATGCCAAAACAAAAGAAACGCTTTATACCTATCTGCAACAAATAAATCAGCAGCAGGGCACCACCATTATTATGGTGAGTCACGATTTGGAACTGGCATCCCACTCCGCCAAATCCGCCCTCTGCATTGATCACGGCGTATGTTTCTGGGGTGATGTGCACATGGCGTTAAAGCATCATCACCACCATGGTTATTTATATCGGTGAGGTAAAATTTTGGAAATGTTTGCAATGGCCTTCATGCAACGGGCATGGTTAGCCGCCCTCATGATGGCAGTCGTTTGTCCTTTAATTGGTTCTTTTTTAGTCCTCCGCCGCCAGTCCCTGATTGGTGACGGCTTGGGGCATATTGCCTTTGCCGGGGTGGCGGCAGGCGCTTTGTGGGATTTCAGTCCCGTGTTGAGCGCCATGGTTGCTTGTGTGCTCGGTGCTTTGGCTATTGAAAAGGTACGGGGATTTTTGAAAGAAACAGCAGATATGGTGCTGGCCATTTTCTTTTATGCCGGCATGGGAATTGCGGTGGTCTTGGCAAGCATGAACCACAGCGGCAATTTTAATTTCAGCAGCATTCTCTTCGGCTCGCTCGTAACCGTAAGCACTATGGATTTATGGATTGTGGGATGTCTTGGCCTTGCGGCCTGTTCCTTTGTTGTTATATATTACCGTCCGTTGCAGTTTATAACCTATGATGAGGCAGGGGCGGCGGTAGCAGGCCTGCCTGTAACCACATTGAATTTTCTTTTGGCATTTTTAACCGCTTTGACCGTAGCATTATCCATGCGGATTGTGGGCTTGCTCCTGGTCAGCGCCATGATGGTTATCCCTGTGGCGGCGGCTTTGCAGACCGCCAAAAGTTTTGCACAAACAATTCTTCTTGCCATTGGTTACAGTGTTCTGAGTGTGGCAGTTGGTTTAATCATTTCCTTCTATGCTAATTTAGCCCCCGGCGGAACCATTGTTTTGGTGGCAACCCTTGTGTTTGTATTTTCACTTTTCTTCAAGACCAAACCCGTGCATATTCACACTGAACAACATGAGGACTGCCATGAATGTGCCCATTTGGGGCAAGTTGATGAATGTGGCCACATCCACCACGAACACGAAACATATCAGAGGTAAATTAGGTATCAGGTGTCAGGTAGAAGTTAGAGATTATGCGAACTTTTTTCCGCCCCAGGCGTGGGGCGGGGGACCGTCTAAAGGAACATGGAAGGACGGTGGTGGGGTCGCTCACTTGTAGTTAGAAGTTGTAAGTTAGAAGTTATAAATTTCGGTAAAAAGTTCCTGTGATTATATAACAAATTATAGGAACATAAGTAGCCCCCGCCAAAGAAATTAAAAGTTAAAAATTAAAAATGAAAAACTATGATAAAAAGTTCCTGTGATTAAAAATAAAAAAGTCCGCTTAATGCTGACTTTTCTAAAACCTGACCCCTGAAATCTAAAATATAATCTACCGCCCATCTTACCATAATTTTTAACTTTTAACTTATAACTTATAACTTTTTCAGCGACTGGGGGTGCGGATTAAAGCGGCACTTTCGCATAATGCAGAGTTCTCAATCCTCAGTCAGCCGCCTATGTTCCTATCGCTGACAGCCCCTTCACCAAGGGGCCTTAAGTTCGCACTATACCACCTTTCTTGCTATAA
>JAZLLX010000019.1:0-9038 GCA_045598345.1 Acidaminococcaceae bacterium
CAGTAGCCCCCCGTCTGTTTCAAGCCCTCTTTAATAGTAGCAACAACACTTGCGTCAGGATTGAGTTTAATTTTCATGCTTTTTCTCCTTTTGATAATTATAACATAAAATTAAAAATAGTGTTGAAAAAGAATTTAATATATTGTATATTATTGGGGACGGGAACACCCGTCATCAATAAATTCTACTGCTAAGCGGAGGATATTATTAAGGAGGATGTGATGAAAAAATCACTTTTGTTTGCTATGACAATGGCTATGGGGCTTTCCGCCACCGCCTATGCCGCCAATCCTTTTACAGATGTGCCGGCAGGACATTGGGCTTATGATTCCATTGCCAAATTGGCAAACGCAGGTATCGTGGAGGGCTATGGCTCCACCTTCGGCGGTGACAAACTCATGACCCGCTACGAGATGGCACAGATTGTTGCCAAAGCCATGGCAAAAGGGGCAAATTGCGACAAACTGGCTGCGGAATTTGCTGACGAACTGGACAATTTGGGTGTCCGTGTTTCCAAGTTGGAAAAGAAACTTGATAATGTAAAAATCACCGGCAACATCCGTTACAGTTACCGTGACACCACCGGCAAATATTTGAACCCCACCAACCGCAGCAAGCGGCACACCGAACACGCCAAGGGATATAACCGGCTCCGTTCCCGTTTCTGGATTAACGGCAAGATTAACGACAACTGGCAATACACCGGCATGTTGGAGCAGAACCGCTATATGGATACGGCATGCACAACCGCTGACGACATTAAACTCATGAGGGCATGGCTGAACGGCCGTATCGGCGGTGTAAAGGTTGAAGCAGGCCGTTGCTACTTTTTGCAAATGAGCATGATTGATGGCGAAGGTGACGGTGTTAAAGCATCTTATAATTTCAACGGTTTGAACTTGATGGGCTGGGCCATGAAGAACCCTGCCGTGCTCCACCATGGTTCTAATATCAAAGACCCTAATGGTGACATTAACGACCCCTGTTCCGACAATGACCGGCTCTATATGGTAAAGGCAGAAAAGAGTTTCGGCAAACTGGACAGTTATTTGGCTTATTGGAAAGCGGACTGCCTGATGGATACAGAGATTTGGGATGTGTGCCTGTCCTATCCCATCGCCAAGGACTGGAAACTGACGGGCGAATATTTCCACGGCAAGAGTGACCTGACCACCGGCAAGAGCAGTGACAAAAACGGCTTTGAGGCCAAACTGCAATATGGGCAGACCAAGGCCTCCGTACCCGGTTCCTGGAGCGTACATACTGTGTATAGCGACAGACCCTATTCCACCATGATGAGCCAGTCCACCTTTGCCGGCTATGCGGCAGAACCCATGACCAAGAATGACGGCTGGGTTTCCGGGGATGGTGACGGTTTCAAAGGTTGGGAAGTCGGGGCAAATTATGTATTTGCCAAGAACATTACCGGCGGCATCAAATACTTTGACTACGAAACCCGCAAACATTCTGACGGCCACGCCAGAACCATTTGGAGCGAAGTGGTATTTATATTCTGATAAAAAACTCTTGTAATTTTAAAAAAATTCAGCTAAAATGGAATGACATTCCATTTTAGCCGAATTTTTATTGTCAAAGAATACGTAAATCCTATGTAGTTACGTAAAAATTAAGGCAGAAAATTTAGTTAAAAGAGTAAAACTTAAAGCTTAAAATTATGGAAATACGCTCCTGTGATTATATAACCAATTATAGGAACACGAGTAGCCCCCGCCCTTGCGGGGGCTGTCGCTTTTAAGAACGTGATTGCGACTGGGGGTGCGGATTACGTAGAAGACTTGTTTGCACAATGCGAACTTTTTTCCCTCTTTCTTAAAGAGAGAGAACCGCTTGCAGTGAGAGTTTTTGTATTATGCGAAGCATTCATAAACTTTTAACTTACAACTTCTCTCGTAGGGTGCGGGTTTCAAACCCGCCCGTACTTTCTTCTCTTATCGCCTGTTCTTCGGGCAGGTTGCAAACCTGCCCCTACGAACTTTCACCCTGTTCCAACTTCCCTACTATAATCACCGGAACATCCCACCACAATTACTCATTACTCATTTTACTCACTACTCATTGCTAATTACAAAATCCCCTCGCTCATTCGCCAACATAGAAAATCACGCTTTAACTCACGCTTTTTTTTTTAATCAAAGTCAAAAACAGAAATATTATCTAATTTTTATCCTTTTTTCGATGACAAATTAGATTATATTTCTCATTAACAATTTATAATAGAACGCACTATTTAAACCAATGTCTTCAAAAAATTTTTAAATTTCAATTAACATCTAACAATATTATTTTCACATCCTAAGCTTTTTGCCTTTTCAAAATATATCATACCGATTACTACTTTAAATATTTAATTTCTATCCTGTGACTTATTGTATGTTGACTTTTAAAATGCAAAAACATTATACTAAATTTATAAAAGAAAGTTGAAGGTAGATATGGACATTATCAAAGTTTTTGGAAACAATTTACGTAAATATCGTACTCAATTGGGTTTATCGCAAGAAGCTTTTGCAGAAAAATGTGGATTGCATCGTACATATATTAGTGCAATTGAATGTTATCGCCGTAGCATTGCCCTTGAAAATGTCCAGCGTATAGCAAATGCTTTAGGAATAGAAACTTACAAATTATTTAGGGAGGAAAAACAAATGGATAATGACACCACAGTTTTAAGTGAAATAAAAAGGATCTTAGAAGAACACAGAGGCAAAAGAAATGAAGTATCAGCACAAATAATTGAAGTAAAATTTGGTAATCCCAAAGACGCAACTCATAGCAAAGCACGAGATTTGATCAAACAATGTATTGAGCATTTTCGCTTACCAATTGCCGCAAATGACAAGGGATATTACTATATAACTTCTGAAGATGAATTAAAAGAATATTTAGGTAATCTTTATTCAAGAGCTAAAGAAATCAAAGATAGAGCAAAAAAAATACAATCATATTTTGAGGAAAAACAAAAATGAATTACACACTAAAAAATCAAAATATTGAAATATTTAACGAGACAGAATGTTTTAACTTTCCAAAATACACATCTCAATTAATTAATTGGGCAAATCAAAACGCACAAGGTACACGTCCACCTGTGGTTGGGCAGATGTCAGAACTGTTCAAAGAATTTATGCTTTCCGACAAAGAAATTGCCGTAGAAAATTGGCGTTCTTGGTATACAAAAAAACACCCTGAAGCAATTAATAAAGCAACTGAAAAAATATGTTCTCAAATAGAAAATCTTCGCAATGCTATGCGACTTATTGACAAAGAACTGATTGCTAAATGGGTAGAGGATTTACTTATTTATAAAACATTTAATGGCCTTTATGTACAAAAAGCCATACTTGCATCTCTTGCTGAAAAGAAAGGGACAACTTACAGATTAGCAAATCCATCAGAAGAAGCAATGGGAATAGACGGATATGTCGGTAATGTCCCTTACTCAATAAAGCCAGATACTTACAAAACCATGAAACGCTTATCAGAAACAATTAATGTTAAAATGATTTATTATACTAAAACAAAAACAGGGTTAAAACTTGAAATTGAAGACTAAAAAATACGGCTACTCAATAATTCGAGTAGCCGTATTTTATTGTGGAAGCGAAGTAATAAATTTAGATTTGCATGCATAATCTGTTATTCTATCTACATCAACATAACCTGTACGTATCAAATGATTATTAACAAATGTTTTATTATCAAGATAAACATAACACAATAAACTATTATGTTCATCATATTTCACTGAATCATATTTTAGATACACTTTCCTTTTTTGAAATTTTTGTTGTAAAAATTCCATCGCTTTATCTTCCAAATTTGGTTTAGAAATTACGCCTAATAATTTCACTACAAGCCCATTATCCAGTTCAATTTTGTTTGACGAAATTACTTTTTTTACACTAAAAAGATCATTTCTTTTACTTATGTTATTATCAATCTTTGAACCAAATTGTAATTTCTTAATATCAACTTTTTTATCCATCTTATGCGGATCATGAAAAACGTATGGTAATTTCTCAAAAGAAAAGTCACTAATATTATCTTCAACAAAACATATTTCCCCGTCATTACCAAAGAGATCAGGTTGAGAATCAAAAAGCTTTTCTTTTATAAATGGTTCAAAATTTTTATTAATTTCATATCCAATAGAATTTCTACTTAAATGCTTGGCAGCAAGTGAAGTAGTACAACTACCGGCAAATGGATCAAGAACAGTTTCACCAACGAATGAAAACATTTTAATTAAACGTTTTGGCAATTCTTCAGGAAACATAGCAATATGTCCATATTGCCGAACTCCATTAAAATGCCAATGCGAAGAAAAATATTGGTTCCATTCTTCTTTAGTAATTTCTGAATACTTTTTTTGCTCTAATGTTGGCTTTGGAGCTGTGCCAAGTTTTTTAAACAAAAGAATAAACTCATAATCCATCTTCAATATACCATTACGTGGATATGGAAAACTCCCCATAATTGCCCCACCGCCAGAAGTATTCATTGTTGTAGCTTTTTGCCAAATAATCGCTCCCATATAGTCCATTCCTAAACACTCACAAAACCTAATAATTTCTGTTCTTATAGGAATGACTTTATATCTGCCATAATATACAGAACGAGCAAATTGATCGCCAATATTTATACACAATCTACAACCATCAGCAAGCACACGATTGCACTCTTGCCAAACTAAATTAAGATTATTAATATATTCTTCATAGCTATCATTAAAACCTATTTGATCCTCAGTACCATAATCTTTAAGTTGCCAATATGGTGGTGAAGTAATAATAAGTTGAACTGACTTATCATTTATCTGATTCATTTTTCTACTATCGCCAAATATAATTTTATGATTTGTCATATGTAATCCTTTCCTTTTAAAATGCTACTTATCACTTCAAATAAAATTATTATCATAAGCACTCAATTGCTTCTTGACTATGCAATATTATAACACAATCATACAAACTACTCAACACCTATACTTACTTCTACCTTCATTTCAAAAAAAATCTCTCATTCAAAAATAAAAAAATCGTGAAAATTGATTTTCAAAATGGCGACAGATTATGTCAAACTGTCGCCACTTTTATTTTACAATTTTACTGTTTTGAATGAAAAATTTTTTCTCACTCTAATCGCAAAGAACTTCTTTCAAACTCTTTTCTCTTCGTTCTTCACTCTCACCACTGAAACCACTCTTCAACAAAACACAATTAAAAGCGTGAAAAGTGGTTTTCAATGTAACGTCACTTTGTCCGAATGTTACGTTACATTGAAATTGAGATTTTGCTGTTCCAAATGCTTTTTAACGCTGAGTGAAAAGCGAAGCGAAGAATAAAAAAGTCCGCTGATTGCGAACTTATTTTCCCTCTTCTTGAAGAGGGTGGCTGCCCACAGGAACACAGGGGCAGATGGGTGTTTTTGTTTATGCGAAGCATTCATAAACCGCTACTTACTTTCTCTGTCATCGGTCTGCATTCTTCATTTCTGATTTTTATATTCTTGATTTCTGTATGAACACTCCGTGTAGACCAAAACACCCACCGTTCTTCTATGTTCCTAAAAACGGTCCCCCCTCTTCAAGAAGAGGGAAAACCTCCGCACTCTGCCAACTCCCCTGCTATAATCACAGGAACATCAAATCAGTTAAAAGTTAAAAACTTAAATCTTAAAACTATGGTAAAAAGTTCCTGTGATTAAAATAAAAAAGTCCGCTGATTGCGGACTCTCGTGCCCCCTTAGAGGGGGCTGGCAGTTGCGTAGCAACTGACTGAGGGTGGCGATTAAAGCGTTACTTTCGCATAGTGCGAAGTTCCCAATCCTCAGTCAGCCACCTATGTTCCTGTCGCTGACAGCCCCTTCACCAAGGGGCCTTAAGTTCGCACTCTGCCACCTCCCCTGCTATAATCACCGGAACATTTTACCATAATTCCGCATTGCGAATTCCGCATTACGCATTATATTCTTCCCCTAAATCCTAAATCCTGATTCCTAATTCCTTTATCCTGACACCCCTAAATCTGATAAAACACCGGCACTAACTTCACCACCAAATACCCCACTGCTGAATTCATAATAATATTTGCCACAGTCAGCATCATGCCATACTTAAACATTACTCCCGGGTCAAGGCCGTAGGACACGGGGATTGCCCTTGTGGACACGGGCAAAACATAGGCACAGTTAAATGCCACAATGGTTATCAACACATAAGGAATGGGGTTCAAGCCCATTTCCCGGGAAATGCTTTGTACCACAGGAATTGAAATGGAAGCGGATGCTGTGTTGCTGGAAATTTCTGCCAAAAAAGTTGTGAAGGTTACAAAAATACCCATGGTCTCCAAACCGCCGCTCAAAGGCAAAGCGGTAATCAGTTCCGCCATTTTTTGTGCCGCCCCAGTTTCCGTCACCATTCTTCCCAAAGCCAAACCACCGGCAAAGAGGAAAAACATTCCCCACATTAATTCCTTTTCCACCTGTTTCCATTCCACCATCATATTTCCGTTACCGTCCTTCAAAACGAAACAGAGCATACCGCAGAAAAAGAACACATAGGCAGGCCGCATGGCAGGCAACAAATCTGCAAAGAGGGGACGGGCAAAGGCCGCCAAAGTTGCAAAACTGAAGAGGATTAGGCCAATCCATTCCCCCTGTTTCATCCTTCCCAGTTCGGAATTTAACTTGGCAAAATATTCTTTGGTATCGGATAATTTTTTGATTGGTGTGGGAATTAAAAGCAGGAAGAACGCATTTAACACCAGCACCAACAACAGAATGGGAACAAATCTCCCCATCCAGTCAACATACATAAATTCATGCCCCGTAATCCCTTCCAGATAGGACACGGCGGTCAGGTTGGCGCTGCTGCCGATGGGACTGCCGAAGCCGCCCACACCGCTGCCCCATGCCACCGCCAAATAAATTGGTACAGCAATTTTTGTAATTATACTGGCGGTCAAGCCGCTGAACCGCAACATGGCAGAGGCGATGGGCAACATAATCATAGCCACCACCACATTGGGCAGAACCGTGCTGAGCAATGTGGCGGCACAGAGCCACACCAAAATCTGTTGTTTGATATCCGTGCCGATAAAGCAAAGGGCTTTCACCGCCAAACGCTTGTCCAAACCAGTATTAGTCCAAGTGAGGGAAATAATGTCGCTACCCACCAAAAGTACCACAATTTCGCTGAAATACTGACTGATAACCTGCCCCGCCGGAATAAGGTCAAACAGGGCATTGATGGCGATGGGCAGAAAACTGGTTACGGCGATATCCACCGGTCGCAATATCCACCACAGCCCCATCCACACCACCAGTCCCACCGTGACGGCGGCTTTGAAACCGAAAATGTTTTGTAAAAGAAAAATCATCACCGCAAATGCCAGCGGCCCGATTAAAATTTTCCGTATTCTTTTATCCATTTTTTCTCCTTAATTTATCTGCTTGCATTTTGTTTGACATTATTATATAATGGCAGCAACAAAAAGAAAAATATTATATTTTGATATTAAAAATAAGATTTTATTTGATGTTATGGATTTTGAATTTTATCGCAATTTTATAACTGTTGCGGAAACCGGCAACCTGACCGCCGCCGCCAACAAACTTTCCCTGGCACAGCCCGCCCTCAGCAACCAGATTAAGACATTGGAACGGCATTACGGGGTGAAGTTGATTGAAACCTCCCGTGGGCGGCACAATATCAGTTTGACCGAGGCGGGTGTGGACTTTTTGACCAAGGCACGCCTTATTTGCGAGCAAGAAGAAAATATCACCATTGATATGCAAAACTACAAGCAGGAAGCCAATGGCAAACTGCGTTTTGCCGTGTCCTATGGGGTGGTATCTATTTTTTTGAAAAACTATTTGCAGCCCTTTTCCAAACTTTATCCCAAGATTAATTTTCATTTGCTGGAAATGCCCGCCACGGAGCAGATAACCGCCATCCGCAACAGCACAGCGGATTTTGCCTATGCCAATGCTCCCATGCCTAATATGGAAAACTGTACTTGTAAAAAATTGAATTTGGAAAATTTTTATGTGGTGTATAAAAAGAAAAACAAAATCAATTTTCAACCCAAGCAAACCATTCATCTGTCCGATTTGAAAAACATTCCCATCAGCACCACCTACGGCTGTTATACTTTGCTCAGGGAATTGTGCAAAAAATATAATTTCGTCCCCAAGATTGCCTTTATTTCCAACAACGGCAACACGGGGATTCAGTTTGCGGAGAACGGCAATTCCGTTGCCATTGCCAGCAACAGTTGTTGCCAGTTCCTGCCGCCACAATTAGCAAAAGCCCTTATCAATGACAAGGACTTTAAGTTTGAGCAAACCCTGTTCTGGTCCAACCTCCACCGTCAGAACAACGCCGCCAAATTGTTTTTGAAATTTATAGGAGAATGAGGATAATGCGTAATTCGCAATGCGTAATTAGATTAGGGTATAGGAATTAGGATTTAGGGATTAGGGGAAGTTGGCAGAGTACGAACTTTTTCCGCCCCAGGCGTGGGGCGGGGGACCAGCGACAGTTTTTCGGTGGCTAGTGGTGGGGTCGCTCACTTGTAGTTAGAAGTTGTAAGTTAGAAGTTAGAAATTAAAGGTAAAAAGTTCCTGTGATTAAATTTCAGGTTTTAGGTGTCAGGTGTCAGGTTTCAGGATAGTCAGCATAATGCGAAAGTTAAGCCCCCGCCTTTGCGGGGGCTGTCGCCTAAAGGACCATAAAAAGGCGACTGGGGGTGCGGATTACGCAGAAAACTTTGTCACTGCAAAATCGCTCACCCCGCCGGTCCACGTTCCAGTATCGGCCCTCCCCTCCCAAAAGGAAGGGGTAATTTAATCTAATCACAGGAACATCTTTCCACAACTTTAAGTTTTAAGTTTTTATCTTTTCATTAGCGTCAGCGTAATTGCTCACCCCACCACCGTCCTTCTATGTTCCTTTAGACGGTCCCCCGCCCCTTTATGGGCGGACGAGGGTTCGCAAAACCCCGCACACCCGAAAC
>JAZLLX010000020.1:0-10484 GCA_045598345.1 Acidaminococcaceae bacterium
AAGGAAGCAGAGATTTATAGTCAGGTGATGGGAAGTGACCATTGTCCGGTCACTCTGACTTTGTCAGAGTGACCGGACAAGAGATAAGATAAAAACTTAAAACTTAAAGATATGGTAAGGTGGGCTGAAAATGAATAATAATAAGATGTTTGCAGAAAACAGAAGTAAGGATTTTGCCGTACGCATTGTCAAATTGTATAAGTATCTTAATGGTGAATGTAGTGAGTATGTGATGTCTAAACAGATATTGAGATCTGGGACGAGCATTGGTGCTAATATCACCGAAGCAGAGTATGCCCAGAGCAAGTCAGATTTTTACAGTAAATTAGGGATTGCCTTGAAAGAAGCGGCAGAAACACGATATTGGTTGGAACTTTTATTTAAAACAGAATATCTTAGCGAGGAACAGTACAAGTCGCTGCTTGATGATGTTGAACCTCTAATAAAGATTTTGGTAAAGACAGTTAAGAATAAAGAAAATATTTAATTGGTAATTTTCGCAAAGGGAAAATTGTCCATAGTTTTAAGTTTTAAGTTTTTAACTTATAATTTGAGGGGTAGAAAAGAAAGATAAGAAATGCCAAACTTCAAAGTTGTGTCCCCTTTTGAACCTTCAGGCGACCAACCGCAGGCAATTAAAAAATTGGTACAGGGTGTGAAGAAAGGAATGTCAGCACAGGTGCTGTTGGGAGCCACCGGTACGGGCAAGACCTTTACTATTGCCAAAGTGATTGAACAGGTGCAAAAGCCGACTTTGGTGATTGCCCACAACAAGACCCTTGCCGCCCAGTTGGCAAGCGAACTTAAAGCGTTCTTTCCTAACAATGCGGTGGAATATTTTGTGTCTTACTATGATTATTATCAGCCGGAGGCCTATATTCCTGCCAGTGATACCTATATTGAAAAAGATGCCAGTGTCAATGACGAAATAGACAAACTGCGGCACAGTGCCACATCCTCACTGTTTGAGCGGAAGGATGTAATTATTGTGGCATCCGTGTCTTGCATTTACGGGTTGGGCGCACCGCAGGATTATTATGATATGTGCCTGTCTTTGCGTACAGGGCAACAGGTTGACCGTCAGGTCATTTTGAAAAAATTGGTGGAAATTCAATATACCCGTAATGATTTGGATTTTAAGCGTGGCACTTTCCGTGTGCGTGGTGATGTGATAGAGGTTATTCCTGCGGCTTATGGGGAAAAGGCGGTGCGGATTGAACTCTTTGGGGATGAAGTGGACAGGATTGTGGAACTGGACACTTTGACAGGGGAAGTGTTGGCAAGCCGTACCCACATTGCTATTTTCCCCGCCAGTCATTATGTTTCCAGTAAGGAAAATATGACCCGTGCTATGGCGGATATTAGGGTGGAATTGGCGGACAGGTTGACGGAATTAAAAGCACAGGGGAAACTTTTGGAAGCGGAACGGTTGAGCCAGCGGACAAACTATGATTTGGAAATGATGGAGGAAATGGGCTATTGCAATGGTATTGAAAATTACAGCCGTCATTTGACCAAACGCCAGCCGGGGGAGCCGCCTTTTACATTGGTAAATTATTTTCCTAAAGATTTTCTCTTGGTTGTTGATGAAAGTCATGTTACCTTGCCGCAACTTAGGGCGATGCAGGCGGGGGACAGGAGCCGTAAGAGTATGTTGGTGGATTACGGGTTCCGTTTGCCCAGTGCGTTTGATAACCGGCCTTTGAAATTTGACGAATTTCACGAACAAATCAAACAAGCCATTTATGTTTCTGCCACACCGGCGGAATATGAACTGGGGGAAGCCAAGCAGGTGGTGGAGCAGATTATCCGTCCCACAGGATTGCTTGACCCGGAGGTGGAAGTACGCCCGATTAAGGGGCAGATTGATGATTTGATTAGTGAAATAAATAAGACAGCGGTGGCAAATGAAAGGGTTTTGGTAACAACCTTGACCAAGCGGATGGCGGAAGATTTGACGGATTATTTGGCACAGGCAGGCATTCGGGTGCGATATTTGCATAGTGAAGTGGTAACCATTGAACGGGCACAGATTATAGACGATTTACGAAAAGGGGAATTTGATGTTTTGGTTGGCATCAATCTGTTGCGTGAAGGTCTTGATTTGCCGGAAGTTTCTTTGATTGCTATTCTTGATGCGGACAAGGAAGGATTTTTGCGGAGCGATACCAGTATGATTCAGACCATCGGCAGGGCGGCACGGAATGAACATGGGCATGTAATTATGTATGCGGACAGGATTACGGACTCTATGCAACGTGCTATTGATGAAACCAACAGACGGCGGGAGATTCAAAAGAAATTCAATGAGGAAAACGGTATTATACCGAAGACCATTTATAAAGAAAAACGGGCTTTGATTCAACTGACAAAGGTGGCGGACGAGGGAACGGTATATAACGAAAAGAAACTGGAAAAGGCAAACAAAAAAGAACTGCAACGCCTGGCAAGGGAATTGGAAAGCGCAATGCGGGATGCGGCAAAACGGTTGGACTTTGAACAAGCCGCAGAACTGCGTGACAGGTTGATTGTGGTGAGAGGGAAGATTAGAAGATAATGCGTAATGCGGAATTCGTAATGCGGAATTAAGAATGATGGTAGGGTGTTCCGGTGATTAGAATTGGGTTTCAGGTGTGCGGAGTTGTGCGAACCCTCGTCCGCACCTAAAGGGGCGGGGGACCGAAAAGCGGCGATAGACGCTTTTTGGTGGTGGGGTGAGCAATTAGGATGTTACTAATGAAAAGATAAAAACTTAAGGCCTAAAGTTATGGTGTAATGTTCCTGTGATTATAGTAGGGGGGTTTGTAGGGGGACGGGTTCTTGCCGTAGGCAAGGTTCCGCACCCGGGCAAAGCATCGCATTGCACAATGTTAGCAATCAGTGCCAATGTTTTCTGCGTAATCCGCAACCACAGTGTCACAATACAAGTTTGATGACAAACTGCACGAACAGGAAAGGGATGTGGCAAAGTTTTGGAAAAAAGGCAACATCCGCCTGGCACTGTGCGGTCTGGAAAACCAGACAAAAATTGACAAGGATATGGTGCTAAGGGTTATCGGCTATGACGGGGCTGTTTATAGGGGACAACTGACAGAAGGCAAAAACAAACGTCACCGCTATCCCGTAATAACATTGGTATTGTATTTCGGCAGCCAACGCTGGAACAAATACACAACACTGCTGGAACGATTGAAAGTGCCGGAAGGATTGGAAAAATATGTCAACGACTACAAAATCAATGTGGTGGAAGTGGCATATTTGAGTGATGAAACAATAGAAAAATTCCGCAGTGATTTCAAAGATGTGGCAAAATTCTTTGTGGCACAACGGACAGGCAGGAAAGTGGAGTTCAGTTCAAAGGAACTGAAACACGTGGATGAAATACTGAAACTATTACAGGCAGTATCAAAAGAAGAGGACATAACTAATTTGTTTCGTGACGAGGAAATTGACAAAGGAGGTAAAGTGAATATGGGTAACTTATTCAGAAGGTACAAAAATGAAGGCATAAGGGAAGGTCGAAAGGAAGGCCGAGCAGAGGAACGTGGCAATGTGGCTATAGAAATGATAAAAGAGAAAACTCCAATCAGCATGATTCAAAAATTCACAAAACTTTCCTTGAAACAGTTGCAGAAGTTGTCCGAGGAATGGTGTGGCGCTGGTGATGTGATTATATTAGGATAAAGGAATTAGGATTCAGGAATTAGGGAAGTTGGCATAGTGCGGACTTAAGGCCCCTTGGTGAAGGGGCTGGCAGCGATAGGAACATAGGTGGCTGACTGAGGATTGGGAACTATGCACTATGCAAAAGTATCGCTTTAATCTGCACCCCCAGTCGCAACCACGTTCCTAAAAGCGACAGCACCTGCAAAGGCGAGGGCTACCCATGTTCCTGTAGTTTATTATAGCAATAGTTAACATTACGTTAAGTTTAGTCCTTCAGTCGTAGAGAGCGACCCACCCCGTCTTGCCTTTCTGTGTTCCTATAGGCAATCCACCTGCCCATCCTACGCACTCTCTATGTTCCAAGGCGTGCTCCGGCTCGAAAGCATAACATGCTTTCTCAACCCACGCATGGGCGGGAAAAAGAAGTTCGCATAATGCGGACTTTTTTTATTTTAATCACAGGAACATATCACCATAGTTTTTCATTTTTAACTTTTAATTTTTAATTTATTCGGACAGTGGTGTGTCTTGGACGGTTTGTATAATGCCTTATGTAATCCAATCGGGATTTGGTTTTGTTGATTAAGGAGGTTGTGAAAATGGTAAAATTTTTAGTGTTTATTGCAGGTTTAGTTTCCGGGCATCTTATGACAAGAAGCCGTCTGGGCATTTCCGCTGATGTGTATCATAAGGTTCTTGTGGGTGAGGCGGAGGTCAAGGTTCAGGATGTAGTCGGTGATGGTAAAGCGGAGGGGATTTAGAAGTGTAAAATAATAAGCCAACTCAAAATGTGAAGCCCTTAGCAAATCGTGTTTCAAGAAAAATGTACGTAACTTTTCAAAAATTACGTACATTTTTGTACATTTAGTGATTCTGAGGGATGAAAGGGAGCGATGCGGGTTAAAAAGCATTTGTAACAGCAAAATCTAATTTCTAATCTGTCGTTAGATTCGGTAAATCTGTTGACAGATTAAAAACCGCTTTTCACGCTTTTAATTGTGTTTTGTTGACGAGTGATTTTGGTGGTGAGAGTGAAGAGAAGAGAGAAAAGAATTTGAAAGAAGTTCTTTGCGATTAGAGAGGAAAAAAATTTTTCGTTCAAAACAGCAAAATTGTAAAATTAAAATGACGTTATTTTGAAATAGAATGACGTCATTTTAGAAATCAATTTTCACGATTTTTTCAGTTTTGAGTGAGAGAATTTTTTTGAAAGTTGTTGAAGGTGTTGAGGTGGAATTAAATTTGATTGATGTAATGAAAGGTGATGAAAAATAAATTTGTTTTAGCGGGGCAGTGGTGTGTCGTGTTTGTTTGGAATGATTTCTTTGCTTTATAAACGTTTGTTGGATAAACCAAGGATATAGTCGGTTGTTGTGTGATAGAATTCTGCTAATTTGATGAGAACGTCTGTTGGCAGATTTCTTGTGCCGCATTCATAGCCGCTATAAGTTCTTTGAGCACAATTCAAAATATTAGCGATTTCTTTTTGAGTTAAGTCAGCATCTTCACGAAGATCCCGCAGTCGTTTAATCATTTTTTCACCTCGGAAACATTTTACTCAAAATGATAACTTAATCTTGACTTATGGCTCAAAATGCACTATGATATTTTCAAAACAGAGTAATCGTGACAATATAGTGGTTTCTTGGCAGGCCTGTCCGCAACGGGTTTGTGATGAAATGGAATATAAGTTGTTTATAAAGTATGGAAAAGGACCGTGGGCAAGGCGTGCTCCAAGGTCTTTGAATACTGATGAATGGCGAGTGATGATTTAAACTTATTGAAAGGAAAAGGAAATATTATGCCGATGTCAAGTAGTCAAAAAAATAAATGTCATGCGATTATTCATACGGCGGGGGCTGCCGGCGCCGCCGGAAATGCGGTTCCTATTCCAGGTACAGGCATTGCTGCAGATTTAGGGGCATTGTCGGGAATGGTAATTGGGTTAAGTGAAGTTTTTGATTGCTCATTGGATGAAATTGTGATTTTGCTTGGGAAAAAAGTTGGAATGGAAGCGGCAAAAAAGGCGGGAGCGGAAGGACTTAAGGAAGTTGCGAAGATAATAGCAAAGGAATTTTTAAAAGAAGAAGGAAAGAAAGTTGCTGCGGAATTTGTTAAGTATGTACCTGTTGTTGGTAATGCTACAGCGGCTGCATTAAGTGTTGCAAGTGTAGAAAATATGGGTTGGAAACTTGCTGACGAACTGTATGATACACATACTAATGTGTTTAGAAAATTGTGGAATTGGGTTCAAGGATGAAAGGATGATTTATATGGATATTGAAACAAAATTTCAGGAAGTATTAAACTCCATAAAGGCGGAGGAAGCGGCATATACCCGTATAGCGGTTGTGGGTCAGCCCGGTGCGGGAAAATCTACACTCATAAACAATCTTTTAGGGCAGAAATTGGCTAAGGTGGGACAGGACACAGACAATACGGTGGATGTGACTGAGTATGACTTCCATTTCATGAAGATATTAGATACTCCTGGTTACGGAACAGAACAGTTTATGTTCCCTGAATGGAAACGTAAGTTTCACCCGGAAAAATTTGATGTTATCGTATATGTGTTTTCAGGGAAATTTACGGATGCAGATGATGCCCTGTTTGATGAGTTGAAAAAATATCAGAAACCTACCTTTTTGGTTAGAAATCATAGTACTGATTTGTGCAGTGTTGAAGATAGAGAGATAGTTAGTAAGGATTTGAAAGAACGTTACGACAATTATGAAAAGCTATATTTTGTAAGTTGTGGTCGTGAAAAAGAAGGCATTGATGAGCTGCGAAATGATATTTTGACTGCAGAGTTGCAACGTGAATGGCAGAAAAGAATAACTGACGCATTCTATTCCGCACGCAATACCTATCTCAGAAATGCTAAAGAGAAGGCGGAAAGCGATATTGGCACTTATAAAAAGGTAGCGGGAGCGAATGGTTTAAATCCTGTTCCCGGTCTTGATATAGGAGTTGATTTGGGAATTTATTTCAAGATGTTTGCGGACATTAGACAGGATTATGGCATTGATGAAAAAGATTTTGGTACGTATATGGCAGTACCTATCGCAAATAAATTAATCGGTTTGCTTACAAAAGAAGGAGTTTTACTGTTGCTTAAGAGTTTTGGAACTCGATTTGCGGCTAAATCAGTTCTTCGATATATTCCTATTGTTGGTCAAGTTTCAGCGGCGGCAATAGGTTGGATGTTGTGCGAAGCGGCAGGCGACAGTTACTCTCAAGATTGTTATTCTTTTGCTCGGGACGTTATGGATCGGCAAATCAATAAAGAGGTATCAGTTATGAGGACTGATGCTCAATAAAAATTTTAAATGTAGAATAGGAGGATTTATCATGGCTTACGATGAGAAAATTCAACAACAAATGCAACAGGAGTACGAGGCATTTCAGAACACTAAAATGAAAATTGCTCTTGTTGGACAGCCCGGTGCCGGGAAATCGTCTCTAACTAACAAAATCTTGGGGAAAAAGATTTTTGAAGTTAGTCCTAGGACAGATATGACTGTTAAAGCTGATTCCCAGGAATTTGGAAAATTAGTTATTACGGATTTACCCGGTTATGGAACTAAGATGTTTCCGGTAGATGAGTGGGTTGAGAAATTTCATGTAGATTCTGAATATGATATGTATTTGTTTGTATTCTCGGGGAAACTTCATGATTCAGATGGTAAGTTGTTTGCTTATCTTGAGAAGTGGAAAAGAGAACGCAAACACCCATATTTTGTAGTGCGTAATAAAGCAGATGAAATTTGGGATGACGAAAAGACAGATGAGGAATTGCGAGAAATCATAAGGAAAGATGTTCAGAGTAAGTTTGAAGCATCTGGATTAGAGGCGGCTAAAGTTTATTTTACCAGTTGTCGTCGAGGTGACGGAATTGAGGAATTGCGTAATGATATACAGAACTCTGATATAGAGGATGTGAAGAAGGGCAAGTTTATAGCTGCATTCAAAGCACGTAGCATTGCTGACTTGGATAAGAAGAAGGAAGAGTGCCTCAATAATATTAAGTATTATGCAATGGGTGCAGCGGCAAATGGCCTTAATCCAATACCTGGTGCTGATATGGCTGTTGATGTTGGTATTGTTTTCAAAATGTTTAGTGACATTCGAGAAACATTTGATTTGGATTCTACCAAGCAGGATACATATATTGAGACCTTTGGCCCTGCGGCTGCCAATGTGATGAATACTGTAGGGAAGGATCAGATTGTTAAAATGTTGAGTAAATGTGCTGGTAAGGTGGCTGGGAAATCTGCTATAAAATATATTCCCGTTTTAGGCCAGATGGTTGCTGCAGGTATTGGTTATACTGTTACATATGCGGCTGGAGAAAAGTATGTTGATAACTGTTACAATTTGGCTAAGGCAATTATGGAATCAAGTGCTTCTAGTATCGTTAAATAGTTTGTGTTTCTTATTAGTGGGAGAGGGTTGTATGACTCTCTCCCATATCTTCAAGATTAAGGAGTAAGTTATTATGGCAGTTATGATTGAATGGATGTGTACTGCTTGTGGGCAGAAGACAGTGCGTCCGGAAACTACGGGCCGTCCTATGCCGGGTACTTGTCCCCGTGCTTTGATTAAGGGCAGACCTCATCGTTGGGTTAAGAATAGAAAAATGGGAACAAAATAATGTTAGCTTGTCAGTAATAAATTTCTATACCCGATTTTTCAAACGCAAGAGTGAACCTAAAATATTATCTTTCATTATAATTTCTACATCTAGTACGAAAAGGAAAGACCTGAAATTTCTATGACCGAGTTGGGCGTTCCTTGTCAATAAGTCAGACGATATTTAATGTTGTGGGATGTATTAAAGTTGTAATTAATATGAATAATCTGACTTTAAGCCAAGAGGGTACAGAAACCAACATTTGCTACCCCGCCCACGCCTGGGCGGGAAAAAAGTTCGCATTAAGCGGACTTTTTTCTAATCACAGGAACATATTACTATAGTTTTAAGCTTTAAGTTTTTAACTCTTAATTTCTTTGATGTTCCTGTGATTATAGCAGGATAGGTTTGTAGGGGTACAGGTTCTTGCCACAGGCAAGGTTCCGCACCCGGGCAAAGCGTGGCTTTGCACAATGTCACCCAGCAGTGACAAAGTTTTCTGCGTAATCCGCACCCCCAGTCGCAACCACGTACCTATAAGCGACAGCCCCCGCAATGGCGGGGGCTTTTGTAGTTGTAAGTTAAAAGTTATAAATTAAAGGTAAGATGTTCCGATGATTATACATTAAACTAACGATTAACTGCAGATTAAATTACAGAATAATTATAGATTAAAGTTGACAAATTGCAGTATAAATTGTATAATAATTGCAGTTTAAACTTTGGAGGAATATTATATTGGTTATGCATGAAACGGAATTTGTTGAATTTAAAGAGTCCTTGGGACAGTTGAACAGAGCCATGGAATCCTTGGCCGCAATGCTTAATAAAAATGGCAGGGGGAAAGTATGTTTTGGCATAAGGGATAATGGTACAATTTGCGGGGTTGGGATGGGCAGCCGCACTATTACGGAGATTTCTCATGCTGTTGCGGAGCAAATCAAGCCCGCAGTGATTCCTGTCATACTTTGTGAAGACCACGAAGGAAAGGTTGTTATAACGGTGGAAGTATCAGGAAACAGCAAGCCCTATTCTGTCAGGGGGGAATACAGAATCAGGTCCGGTGATGAAAACAGAAAATTGGAGCCGGACCAGTTGAGAGATATTGTTTTTCGCAGTTCTATAGAGGTTATCAGTAATATTGAAGCGGTGGAACAGCAACTGCGTCTGACACAGTTAAAGGGGCTTTATGTCTCCGCAGGACTGAGTATAGATGAGAAAACTTTTGACTGCAATATGGGGCTTTTGACCAAGGACGGCAAATATAATTACTTGGCAGAACTGCTCTCTGACAGCAATAATTGCTCAATTAAAGTTGTACGGTTTGCGGGAAAAGATAAACTGAATATGATTTCCCGCAATGAATATGGTTACAAATGTATGCTTTTGGCAATGCAACAGGCCTATACATACGTAGAATCTTTAAATGAAGTGAGGGTTATGCTGGACGGTGGGGCAACACGCAAAGAAGTGCCGCTTTTTGATGCGGTCTGTTTGCGGGAGGCCTGGTATAATGCCTGTATGCACAACCGTTGGGCTAAAGCATCGCCACCTGCTATTTATATTTTCAGTGACAGGATGGAAATTGTTTCTACTGGCGGTCTGCCGGCGGATTATTCGCAAGAGGAATTTTTTGCTGGGGTAAGCCGGCCGGTTAATGTCCAGTTGCAGAAAATTATGGGCCAGTTGGGGATGGTGGAACAGACGGGGCATGGAGTTCCTACAATTGTGGCGAAGTACGGCAGGGAAGCGTTTGAATTGGGTGACAATCATATTACGGTAACGATTCCCTTTGCTTTTCCTGTAATTTCCAATAAAGTTGAAGGGAACGGGTTAAGTTTGTCCGAACAAAAAGTGTTTGAGTTTATTGCCCAGCATCCTTTGGCAAAAATAAAAGAGATTGCCTTGGTGTTGGGGTTAGGGGAATCACGGATTACACAGATAATAAAGTCACTTAAATTATTGGGAAAACTGGAAAGGGCAGGTTCAAAAAAATCAGGTTACTGGAAGGTGGGTTAGGGGGAATGAGTAATGAGTAATTAGTAAGGCTCTTCATCAGTTTAAGTGGGTAAAAAACTAAAAAAACAATAGAAAACCATATTGGTCCTGCTATACTTGTAATAACCAGAAAACAAGAAAGTAGAGGTAGCCAATATGGTTAAGACAAGTATATTCAAAAAAATAG
>JAZLLX010000021.1:0-7133 GCA_045598345.1 Acidaminococcaceae bacterium
TAAAACAACTCGTCAACAAAACACAATTAAAAGCGTGAAAAGCGATTTTCAATCTGTCAACAGATTTACCAAATATGTTGACAGATTAAAAATAAGATTTTGCTGTTCCAAATGCTTTTTAACGCTGAGTGAAAAGCAAAACAAAACAGCCAGCAATTCTACTGACTGTTTTAACCCTTAATCAAACTATTTGAACAAATCACTATGTGTTCCAGTATGTGCTGCAACTAATATACATTGCCTGTTATCTATACCATAAATAAGCAACCAATCCGGTTCTACTTATTGCTGAACGCCTCATCTACCGATTTATAGCGTTTTCCCTTACGCTTACCAGCCAAAATCTCCTGTGCTTCCTCAATAGCACTTTCTGTTTCAGCATTATATTTTGATAAGTAAATTTCAAAAGGAAGTTTTTGCTCACGGATAACATTTTTGACAAACATATTAACCGCCACAGATATGTTCATTCCTACCTGATTGCAAAACTCGTCAAACCGTCTTTTATCTTCCTTATCCACCCGAACATTCATTACTGTCTGTTCCATAATATTCCTTCACAATGTCTTTATATTGCTTTATGTTATGTATCTATTATAAAATATTGTCAATACAACCCATAATTAAATTTTCTTGCCAAACTACCCTATTCCTTTGTAGTAATCTAATCAACGGAACATCAAAGAAATTAAAAGTTAAAAACTTAAAGCTTAAAACTATGGTAATATGTTCCGTTGATTAGAATAAAAAAGTCCGCTTAATGCGAACTTGTTTTCCCTCTTCTTGAAGAGGGTGGCTGCCCACAGGAACACAGAGGGCAGACGGGTGTTTTTGTTTATGCGAAGCATTCATAAACTTTAAGCTTTAAGTTTTTATCTCTTCATTAGCGACAGCGTAATTGCTCACCCCACCACCGCCAACACGCTCCCATAGGCGGTTCCCCGCCCCTTTATGGGCGGACGAGGGTTCGCACTATGCCGACTTTCCTGAAACCTGATGCCTGATACCTGAAACCTATTTTATTTGTGGTTCTGCAACATACAATGGATCATCAGGCGGTGTTACATCATAACTTAAAAATTGTGCCGGCGACATAATTGGCGGAAACTCTATACCTGCTTCAAGAAAATCTTTATCACCTGTAACTATCACATCAACATTGGCAACAATAGCCGCCCGAAGTAATGGCCTGTCCTTACTGTCCCGTATCAAGGATTCAGATTTGACAATAAGTTTAGGAATTTCCACAACTTCAACTATTGCGGACAAAAACTGTAAATATGTCTTTAGCGATTCAATTTTAGCAGGATATTTTTTAGATATTGTTGCTTTGAGTTCATCAATATTTTGACGGCATATTACTGCTTCATTTTCACCGCTCACAGCTTTCAAAAATGCTTTAGCGGCTCCACCATTAGGGTTTATAAATGATGAAAACAAGACATTTGTGTCAACAAATACCTTCATTTATCGTTATACTCTCCACGCAGTTCTTTTACCATGCTCATAATTTCTTCATCAGTCATGCTGTTGGCATATTCTTTCATTTGTTCTTGCATATACTCCATTGCATAAACAGCAGGATTGACAAGGCGTACCGTTTTCCCTTCAAGAATAAAAGCCACCCGACTGCCCGGTTTAACCCCCATAATATCCCGTATTTCTTTGGGTATTGTAAGTTGCCCTTTCGGCATAACTTTCGCTGTATCAAAAATGTTTAATGCTTCCATAATCTCCTCCTAAAAAGTAAGTATTGTAGGGAATGTAGGAATATTATACATAAAATATCATTATCTGTCAATGTAATTACTGTGACTTTTTATAATGAGTAATTAGTAATGAGTAATTATGGTAGTATGTTCCTTTGATTAGAATAAAAAAAGTCCGCTTAATGCTGACTCTTGTGCCCCCTTAGAGGGGGCTGGCAGTTGCGTAGCAACTGCCTGAGGGTGGCGATTAAAGCGGCACTTTCGCACAGTGCGTAGTTCTCAATCCTCAGTCAGCCGCCTATGTTCCTATCGCTGCCAGCCCCTTCACCAAGGGGTCTTTCGCACTATGCTAACTTTCCAAAATCTAATCACAGGAGCATTTTACCATATTTGGTCTTTGCTCTTTGGCTATTTGGTCTTTATTCTTATCGTACTTTTCCCCACACCCCTGCCCCTCTCCCCAAGGAGAGGGTTACATTCGCATTATGCTGACTTTCCTGAAACCTGATGCCTGATACCTGAAACCTAAAATCCCTAATTACTTTGTAACATAAGTGCCTGCTCAATAGAATTTTCCACAAAATTATTCAGTGAAATACGCTTGCTTAATGCGGCAATTACTGCCCGTTTATGTAATTCCGGCGAAATTCGTACATTAAAACTGCCCCTATAAGCCCTCTCCGGCTCTTTGCCCTCCTGCTGGCACAAACCTAAATAATCATCCACTGCACCATGAAAATCTTTTACCAACTCTGTAGCATTTTTTCCCTCGTAACTTATTAAAGAACGAATGCCTAAAACCTTGCCAAAAAACAACTTGTCTTCTTCAGAAAACTCTACACTGCCTATGTAGTTTTTATATTGCATTATATTACTCATATCAATCCCTCCTGTAGCAACAAATCTATAACTTGTTTAATTTGATAACTTAAAAATTCCTTTCTTGAATGCGGTTTGTGAAGTAAAACAGCCCCATGTGAATCAGATACAAACATTATTCTTGAACCGCTTGTTTTACCTTTATTATAAACTGAGTAACCAAAATATCCTAACAACGACTCCATTTCATCAAATGTAAAATCTTTTGGTTTAGACAGCAACCGTTTAAGTAATTTATCCTTCTTTCCCAAAATTCCTGCCTCCTTTGTCAAAAGTATAGCATACAAAAAAATATTTTGCAACTATTTTCAGTTGCAAAATATTTCATTAAATCACAGGAACATCTGGAAGAAATTAAAAATTATGGTGGGATGTTCCTGTGATTGAAAATAAAAAAGTTTCTCTTTTAAAATTTATTGGTTTCTAATATCTCTACATAATTTTTAGGAATTCCCAACAAATCCATATCAATAAAAGAGCAGTATTTTTTTAGCAATTCCCTCATTTCAACAATAAAATAATCTTTATCTTTTTCAATATTCAAACATTTCAATATGCAAAGCAGATAGGCAAACAAACTGTCATTTTTTATCTCTATGTATTTACGCAAAAATTTTTTTCCAAAATGAACCGGTGGATAAAAATGAGTATTATACAACCGAGCCGCATGGGCACACTTATTACGCATAACAGACACACAGTGCAACCTATTTTCTAAAGTAATTACTGATTTGCCACGAATTATATTTGCGATATCCTGTTTTTCAGACAAATACATCGCACTGTATAATTTTGAAAGATTAGACAAAGACATCAGTTCCGTCATAACCCACAACGGATATTTTCCACCATATTTGTTTTTGTGATGTTTTACAATTAAGCTGTTCTTATAATATTCTTCCTGTTTATCAAAGGTCTGCATAACTTCCCTATATCCAACTTTATTATAAAAATTCTTTTCATCATAATGTTGCATATATGGTGCTTTAACGCACTTTTTCAATGCAAAACAATTCGCAATTCTATTACGATAAAAAACCTCAATCAACTCAATATATTTTCGCAAAACATTTCTTAATTCACAATCAAACTCATATATTTTTTTGCAAGTATCAAAAGTAATTCCCGCTTGCAACTGTCCTTTATCAACAGAATTTCTAAATTGTAGTAAATATCCCGAAAATCTGTAGTAACTGACATTTGTTAAAAATTCTTTAACATCGGTTTCATTGTCAATAATCATACCATGCGTTTTCAATTTAGCAATTTGCTCATCAATAGAAAGCGGTGACTTTAAAATAATCATCTATAACTCCTTTAAAGTAAAAAAGCTGAGCCCGAAAGCCCAGCTGGTCCCCAATCAGATGACCGGGCAACTCTGTTGGTATTATTATAACATATCCATTTGTTTTGTCAAATAATTTTCAGATTCTAATCAACGGAACATCAAAGAAATTAAAAGTTAAGAACTTAAAGCTTAAAACTATGGTAATATGTTCCGTTGGTTAAAATAAAAAAAGTCCGCTTAATACTGACTCTTGTGCCTCCTTAGAGGGGGCTGGCAGTTGCATAGCAACTGCATGAGGGTGGCGATTAAAGCGGCACTCTCGCATAGTGCGTAATTCTCAATCCCCAGTCAGCCGCCTATGTTCCTATCGCTGACAGCCCCTTCACCAAGGGGCCTTAAGTTCGCACTATGCTGACTTTCCTGCTATAATTACAGGAACTACTTACCATATTTGTTCTTTGCTCTTTGTTCTTTGACATTTATTCCTTGACATAGTATCAACCTAATTGCTCACCCCACCACCGCCAACACGCTCTCATAGGCGGTCCCCCGCCCCTTTATGGGCGGACGAGAGTTCGCAGAACCCCGCACACCCGAAACCCAATTATAATCACCGGAACATTTTTCCTTAATTACGCATTGCGAATTACGCATTACGCATTATATCCTTCCCCTAAATCCTGATTCCTAATTCCTTTATCCTGAAACCTGACACCTGACCGCTATAACAAATTAATCCAATTTGCTTTCTTATATAACACTCTAACAATTTTTACCTTATTATCCTGAACTACGTAAAACAACAAATAGTTCTTTACTGCAACATAACGAATTCCCCAAATATGCAAAATATCTTCATCGCAAATTTTATGTCGCTTGGGAAAGCGTCCCAAAGAACCCACAACCCTGTTCAATTCATCCAGCCACTCATCTGCTGCTTTAGGGTTTTGCAAAACTCTGTCTATATATTCTACAATTTGGAAAATATCTTGTTTGGCACGTAAAGAAATTTCAACTTCAAATTTCATTTTTTACGCCTCTTTTGCACATTTTTCATAACTTCTGCAAAAGATTCCGTCCTGCCTTCTTGGATGTCATCCAAACCTTCTTTAAGTTTTGTATAAAGTTCAAACTTTCCTAACAAATTATCGTAGGTTTCAATACTCATAACCGCCAAATCACCCTTACCGTTTTTGGTAATAAAAATAGTTTCATTGTAATCATGACACAGTTTGGAAACACCATTATAATCATTACGTAACTCTGCACTGGACTTAATTGTCGGCATAATCCCACCACCTTTCAGATAACAATATTATAGATAAATTTTGTTATGCTGTCAATGTGTAAAATTTAGAACGTGAATTCAATTCTAATCACGGGAACAGCAAAGAAATTAAAAGTTAAAAACTTAAAGCTTAAAACTATGGTAAGATGTTCCGTTGGTTATATAACAAGTTACAGGAACGTAAATAGCCCCCGCCAAAGAAATTAAAAGTTAAAAATTAAAAATGAAAAACTATGGTAATAAGTTCCTGTGATTAAAAATAAAAAAGTCCGTACAATGCGAACTGACCCTCTCCCTGGGGAGAGGGAATAAAAGGGTGTGGGGAAAACTCCGCACATTTCACATCTTCAACAGAAAGCGACATCCTAATTGCTCACCCCACCACCGCCAACACGCTCCCGTAGGCGGTCCCCCGCCCCTTTATGGGCGGACGAGGGTTCACACTATGCCAACTTTCCTGCTCTAATCACAGGAACTCTTTACCTTCCCTAATCCCTAACCTCTAACTCCTAATCCCTATTTATAATCACAGGAACATTTTACCATATTTATTCTTTGTTCTTTGACATTTATTCTTATCGTACTTTTCCCCACACCCCTGCCCCTCTCCCCGGGGAGAGGGTTACTTCCGCTTTATGCCAACCTTCCAAAATCTAATCACAGGAACATCTTACCATAATTACTCATTACTCATTACTAATTACTCATTACTTTTCAGCAATCGCAAAAACTCTGCCTCGTCAATAACTTTTATTCCCAATTCTTGTGCTTTGGTGAGTTTGCTGCCGGCTTCCGCTCCGGCAATGACATAGTCCGTTTTCTTGGAAACAGAGCCGGAACATTTTGCACCCACATCCGTTGCCATCTGCTGGGCTTCGCTTCTGCCCAAAGTCGGCATGGTGCCGGTGAACACCAAGGTTTTGCCAAAGAAGGGATGGCTGCTGTCCGTTGTTCTTTGCACATATTCCATATTCACCCCGGCGGCTTTCAACCGTTCCACTATATCTAAATTGGTGGGGCTGGCAAACCAACTTACAATGGACTCCGCAATAGTATTTCCGATATCCTCTATTTCCGCCAGTTCCTCCACTGTGGTCTGTGCCAATTTATCCATAGAGCCGTAATGCACCGCCAAAAGATGGGCGCCTCTTGCCCCCACATGACGGATACCCAAAGCAAAAAGCAGTTTGTCCAATTCATTCTGTTTGGAATTTTGAATGGCGGTAATCAGGTTATCAGCGGACTTTGCCCCCATCCTGTCCAATTCTAAAATATCTTCCCTTGTCAATGTATAAAGGTCAGCCGCATCGTGAATTTTGCCGCTGTCAAGCAGTTGGTTTAATACCGCCGGGCCGCAACCGTCAATATTCATGGCATCCCTACTGGCAAAGTGAATCAATCCTTCCCTGCCCAATGCCGGGCAGTGGGGATTGGTACAGCGAATAGCGGCTTCCGTACCTTGCCGTTCCGCTTTCCAGCCGCATTCAGGGCAAACAGCGGGAATAATCACTTTCGTTTCCGAACCATCCCGCTTGTCCGTCACCACCCGTAACACTTCGGGAATAATCTCCGCCGCTTTGTTGATAATAACCCTGTCGCCAATGCGAATGTCTTTGGCTTTGATAAAGTCCTCGTTGTGCAAAGTGGCACGGCTGACTGTACTGCCACTTAATTTGACAGGGGTCAGTATTGCAGTCGGAGTCAGGACACCTGTTCTGCCCACACTCCATTCAATGTTTTCCAAAGTGGTTTCCGCTTGTTCGGGAGGGTATTTAAAAGCGATTGCCCAGCGTGGGTCTTTGCCTGTTGCCCCCAAAATTTTTTGTTGATAAATTGCATTAAGTTTCAAAACTGCACCGTCTGTGTCATAGGGCAAATTTTGGCGTTTTTCATTAAAATCTTGAATAAATTTTATTGCGTTATCAATTGTTTGTACCAAAATTATATCTTGGCATGTTTGAAAGCCATA
>JAZLLX010000022.1:0-1323 GCA_045598345.1 Acidaminococcaceae bacterium
TTCCGGTGCAATAACGTTTACACCTAATTTGAAATCTAATTTGTTGTACATAATGTTTCAAAAACCCCGCTTATCCGGCACTGCCATGTGGGGGTAAACAAAGCAGCACCGCCAAACCAAAACAGTTTGACGCTGCAAAAGTACACTTTTTTTAACCAAACATTGGACGCGGTAAAAGTCCAATCTTTTGAGATATTTTTTTATAAGGGGTGCTTAGAGCACTCCAAAATATTGCCCCTCGCTCATTTCGCTATTTATAGCGATTTGAGGCAAGTATAGAACCCCAACAAAACAGTGCTTCCCCGTGCAGGGGGCACGGGGAGTGGGGGCGACGTTGGGGAACGGCGGTTTTCGTGGGGTTGCTGTACGAAGCCCGATAATTAAAAACGCAACATGAAACAGAACATTCAACTCATATTAGCCGTTGTCATGTGTACAGCAGGGATCGTCATGATTTTTATCTGTATATACATTGACCCCAAAGGCGAGGTACACACCAGTATGCTCATCGCCTTCGGGGAGATACTGACCTTTGCAGGCAGCCTGTTCGGCATAGATTATCACTACCGCTACAAATATGACACGAAATAATCCTATATTACTACACCTCTTTGGCTTAATTGTCCTGCTGATGATCGCTTTTGCGCTCGCAAGTTGCAAGACCCAAGACCATTTTGCGGACAGCAGCAAAATGGTCTATAACAACCGCATCGACAGCGTCTATATTCTGCAACACGACAGCATATTTGTTGACAGATATGTTAAAGGAGACACCGTCTATATCAACAAAACAACAGAGCACACCAAATGGCGAGAAAAAACAGTCCTGCAACATGACACCACCTATATCACCGAAACAGAAATACAAACCGTCACTCAATACCAAACTCCCAACTGGTGCTGGTGGTGTTTAGCCGCACTAATAATGATAATTGTTGCATTTATTCTCCGCTTGTTGTATCGCTTCCGTGTGTAGGGCTACATCTACATTGCATATATCGAGGTTTTATGCGTATCTGTTCGCCCTACACTTTGGATTTCGGCAAGCTGCCTGCTACGCCCCTGCCTACTACCTCCCCGCGCATTCCCCCGAAAAATACGCGGTTTTTTATTAAAATAGGCAAAATTTAGGCGATAGGGCGATTGCCCTCTATGTGGTCTTTTGGTGGCAGTCTTTGTGTACAAGTACCCTCTACTGCCCCCAAAAATACCCAAACGTGATATAAAATATCACTTTATCGCCTAAATAATTTGCCTATTCCAAAAATTCTTTGTACCTTTGCGCACAATTTCTACAATCGGGCGCTTATGTGCCCTGCATCA
>JAZLLX010000023.1:0-1056 GCA_045598345.1 Acidaminococcaceae bacterium
CCATTTGTTCCATGTATTATCATCCCGTAAGCCCTTTGCCGGCGCCTTTATTGTGGGCGGCACAGGTTTGCGTGGGAATCAGTATGGGGATGATGATGGATTTGCTGAGAATTTGGAAGGCAAAGAGGTTGCTGCCGGCCATAATCATTGGTACGGTGTTGCTCATTGGAGCAAGTTATTTTGCGGCGGTGATGATTCAAAATTGGTATGGTGTGGATATTATTACAGGATTCTTGGCAATGGCTCCCGGCGGCATAAGTGAAATGAATATTGCAGGATTGAGCATGGGGGCGGATGTGGCAATTATTTTGGCATATCAATTGCTAAGAGTGTTTGCAATTTCGTGGACTATACCGGTGTTAGTCCGTTTTAAGCCAAATTAAAGTGGCGGAGAGGTTGACAATTTTAGTAAATACAATATAATTAGGGATTAGAGTATATAAATGAACAAAGAACAAAGAGCAAAGACCAAATATGGTAGGATGTTCCTGTGATTATATAGTTAGGTTTCAGGTATTAGGTGTCAGGTAAAGTTCGCACATTGCGAACATTGCCCTCTTGGTGAAGAGGGTGGATTGCCTATAGGAACATAGAAGGGCAAGACGGGTGATTGCTCACTTCGTATTGCAGACAAGTTATCAATCCCCAGTCGCCCACTGAATAAACCTATCGGCGACAGCCCCTTCACCAAGGGGCCTAAGTCAGCACATTGCGGACTTTCGTTGCACGTTGCGAATTGCCAATTGCGAGTTAATAAATGGAACATACCACCATAATTATTCATTACTCTTTGTTAGGTATTAGTTGAAAACCATGTCTATTTTTACCAGCGGTGATATTCTTTTGCCGCAGAATGTGGAATTGAATAAATGGTCTGTGATTGCGGTTGACCAGTTCACCAGTAACAGGGAATATTGGCAACGGGTGAAAAAATTTGTTGGTGCTGCCCAAAGCACATTGCATTTGGTTTTGCCGGAGATTTATCTGGACGGTGATTGCAAGGAACGCATTGCGAAAATCAATGCCACCATGCGAAAATATTTGTTGCAATTCACT
>JAZLLX010000024.1:0-11523 GCA_045598345.1 Acidaminococcaceae bacterium
GTAACAATTAATATCAATAATGATACGATTGAGTATTTTAAGGCAATGTCCGAAGAAAATCACATTCCGTATCAGACATTGATAAATCTTTATCTTGCTGACTGTGTCAAGAACAAACGAAAATTGCAAATGGTATGGTAATCAAAAATCGCTTACGATTGATGTTCGCAAGCGGTTTTTAGTTTGGAAAATTGGCAGAGCTAAAGGCGGTGGAAGAGGGGGCGGCTTTTGGCTTTGCCAACAGATTTTTTTGCGTGATAGGTAAAAATTGAAAAGTGTTTAATTGTAGCGAGCAATGTGCTATAATATACTAAAAAGTTTCTTGCCTCCCATTGTGAGGCGAGGTGTCATAAACGCAAAGCGTTTATGACGGAGGGGTAGTTTGCGGTGGCAAATTGGTTGAAAGTAAGGAAAGAAATATTTATGGACAATTTAGAACTTGATTATTTGAATATTGCAGAATTGCTTTGTAAAACAAAATGTGATGCAGTTGTTAATACTTATAGCGTCCCGTATAATGCTGAAAAAGAAACATTTAATCGTGCTTTCTTTAGAATATTGGATGAACGGGCATTAAGGGCAAGTGCATTGGCTAATCGTATGGATATAAGTCGTCAAATTATTTCTAAACTGCGTTGTGCTGATAATTATATTGTCAGTAAACGTACTGCGTGTGCTTTGGCTTTTGGGTTGCAACTTACATTAGAGGGTGCAAATGACTTACTGCATAAAGCAGGTTATCATTTGTCGCCGGTAATTGATTTTGACAATGTTATGATTGAGTTTTTTAAGAATGAAAATTATGATATATTTGCTTTGAATGATGTGTTGTTTGAGCGGACAGGAACAACGCTTTTGGAACTCAAAAATAGATAAAAAAAAGGCAGCAAAATGCTGCTCTATTTTTTTTAGAATGTCATTTGTCAAATGACAAAATATATTTTTGATTGAGTTATAATATGCAAAAGAAAGGGGGAAGTGAAATGGTCGAGTGCTGATGCAGTAAAAAAAAGAAACATTATATAGAAAAAAAAGGAGATATGTGCTATAATAACTACCACATATAGTTGTTAGCACAGATAGGAATTATTATGTTAGACATTAAATCACCAATAAATTATACAGGAAACAAATATCGTTTATTACCACAGTTTAAACAATACTTTCCTGCTAAAACAGGGGTTTTTGTTGATTTATTTTGTGGCGGAGCGACAGTTGGCAGTAATGTTGATGCCGAACAGGTTATTTTTATTGACAGTAATGAGAAAGTTATTGAGCTGTTGCAATATATTGCTTTAACTGATTTTGCAGAAATGAAAAAGGGTATGGAAAATATTATAGAAAGATATCACCTTTCATATTCTGCAAAAAATGGATATTCGTACTATTATAATCTGGTGCCACCAGAAAACAGAAATAATGGACTGAAGGCATATAATAGTAAAGGTTTTTACGAATTGCGTAGTGATTATAATTCAATGATAGACAAACATTCGGCTGATGCCCAATTAAAATTATATATGTTAATGGTTTATGGGTTTAATAATGATATACGCTTTAACAGAAATGGTGAATATAATTTACCAGCAGGTAAAACTGATCTTAATGCTAACAATTTGAGAAAGGTTCAAGCATTTTCTCAAAGAGCAAAGGAAAGAAATTTTTTGTTTATTAACGACGATTTTCGCAGTCAAGATGTTCAAGAGATACTTTTTAATGCTGATTTTGTTTATTCCGATCCCCCATATTTAATTACTTGTGCTGTTTATAATGAATCTGATGGTTGGAATGAAAATAAAGAAACAGAACTCTTAACGGTATATTCGGAACTATTAAATAATGATATTGATTTGGCTTTTTCTAATGTTTTATGTCGTGGGGATATTGTTAATCAGCCACTAAAAAAATGGATAGGGGAAAATGAGAATAATATAAAAGTTCATAGGATGGAATATGATTATGTAAGTTCTTCTTATAACAAGAAAAACAGATATGTGGAAGATGAAGAAATTTTGGTAAGAGGGTAATAAATGGACATTAATAATCGCCGTTATATTGGAGGAAAAACGAAAATGTTAGACCATATTTATCAAGCAGTAATTGATAAATATGGTACGCATAAGGGCGTATTTGCAGATATATTTGCTGGAACAGGAGTTGTTGCAGCAAATTTTGCTTATAAGGGGTATCCGGTTATACTTAATGATAACTTGTATAGCAATTATGTTGTATATGTGGCTTGGTTTAAAAGCGAGAATATTGATCATCAAAAAGTTAATTCTTTTATGTTGGAAATGAATACCGTCAAAGGCGAAAATTTATTAGATAATTATTTCTCAACGGTTTATGGAAATAAATACTTTCACTTTAATGATGCAAAAAAAATAGGATATATAAGGGATTGTTTGGAAAATGATAAAAATAAATTTAATGAAAGAGAATATTGTTATATTTTGACATCACTACTTTATAGAACGGATAAAATAGCCAATACGGTTGGACATTTTGAATCTTTTTTGAATAAGCAACCCATTGAAAAAGATATTATTCTTGAACATCTTAATGTTTTGGATAATGTGTCAGCAAAATTTTATAATGAAGATACCAATCAACTGGTACGTAAAATAAAAGCAGATATTGTTTATATAGACCCACCATATAATGCAAGACAATATGTTAATTTTTATCATGTTTTAGAAAATCTTGCAAGATGGGAAAAACCAACAGAATTTGAAGGAAATTCAATGAAGTTTAAGAGAAATCATCTGAAAAGCGGATATTGTCGTTCTGTGGCACCTAAATTGTTTGAAGATTTGATTTGTAATATAGATGCCAAATGTATAATTGTTTCGTATAATAACACTTATTCGGCAAAAAGTATTTCTTCTAATAACACAATATCGGAAGATTATATCATTGAAGTTTTAAGCCAAAAAGGTAAGTTTGACATTTTTGAGTTTGATTATAAATTTTTTAACACTGGGAAAACTGATTTAAACAATCACAAGGAAAAATTATATACTTGTGTAGTAAAGTGAGGTGGAACAAATGAATATTTCATTAGTAAAAGCATACGGAGAGAAATGCAGTAATCCTGAATGGAACAAACAATTTTCAAGCATTGGAATTAAAGGTTATGGTGCAATGTTCAAACTTTTGAATACAAATTTTAGAAGTTTGGACACATTTGTCAAAAGTTCACAAAATTTTTATAAACGCACTTTTAATGTTCCAAGAAATGAATGGCAAACATCCGTTGGAACTGGTCAGGAATTAGATAAACATATTGTTGTAAGGATGTTACAAGGGAAATTGTTTAGCAAAAGGAAAGATTATTTTTATCCAACAGCCAAAGGTAAAGTGATGTGTTCTTTATCATCAAATTATACAGATGACGAATTGTGGATAATTGCTTTTATGCTCTTGTTGGATGGATATTTTGATTACAAAAAAGATTATTTTATTACTGAAACATCCTCTGCGATGAAGAATTTTTTATTGGCAGGGTTTAAGGTTGATGAAATTATAAATTTTGCAAAAAAATTTATTGTAGATAGACCGACTAATAAAATTGACGTATTGAGTTATGATTATACCTATTTGGATTCATTTTATGGGGATATAGACCTCTTAAAAATGTATAAACTTGCATCAAGCAAAGAAAGACAGGACTTGAAAGAGAAAGTTATCCAGCAATATACTGATAAAGATGACGCAAGCATTATTTACCAAAAGTTAAAAAATGGTGGTTCTTTGACTGTCAGAACATTATGGTCTAATGCTGTTATTTTAGTGTTATTGAGTATGGTTGTTAATTATAGGAATGATGAATGTTTTAATTTTCCGTATGATGAATTTTATCAAAGAATAATTGAAGAGTATGGCTTGTTGGTTATGAATTTTGATAGTATTAAAATTAAGGCATTTGTTGCAAAATACAAAAACATATTTTTAGCAATTTATAATAATCTTTTGGGAATGGAAGACATTGATAATATTCCTGAAGATACGACAAGTAAGAAAATTCCTAATTTGAAAATGATAGATGCAACGGATGTAGATGGGCAAAACAAACAAAGGCAGGTAAGTTCTATTTTGAAAAGAATGGCAAAGGAACAAACGAATTATCATTGTGCGGGGGAAGATTGTTTTGATTGTGCAACACATTATTTTACCGCAAAAGAATCAGGAAAAAATTATTTGGAAATTCATCATTTAATACCACATGAATTTGGTAATGATTTTGAAAACAGCATTGAAATTTTAGAAAATTATATTCCGCTTTGTCCTCATTGTCATAGGTTATTGCATTTTGGTACAGACAGGGAACGTAAGCCGTTATTGAATTTGTTGTTCAATATTAGAAAACAAGGATTAAAAGATAATGGGTTGGAGATTGATATTGACCAGTTGGAAGAATATTATCATTTTGATTGATAGAAAGGAGTTATAAAATGGAAGTACAAAATAATCGTGGCTCAAAATGGCGTAGATGGGATTTGCATATACGTATACTATATACAAAAGAGGAGGGTGTAAGAATATGAGTAGTGCTATGATACAATTTCGTGTTGACGAGGATTTAAAAAGAAAGGCAACGGAAGTTTATGAGCAAATAGGGCTTGATTTGCCGAGTGCTATGCGAATGTTTATGAAACGTTCCATTGCTATGCGAGGATTACCTTTTCCGGCGACTATTCCCACACAAAGGTTTAAAAGTGAGGAAGAGATGAGCAAAGCGGAGTTTGATGCTATGCTCAATAAGGGGGTTGAAGAGGCAAAAGCAGGGCAGGTAATTGATGCCGCAACGGCCTTCAAGCAAGTACGAGAGTTAATCAATCATGAATAAATATAGTGTTCATTTAACGCCACAGGCATTAGAGCAATTAACAAATATGGTAATATGTTCCTGTGATTATAGCAATAGTTGGTATTATGTTAAGTTTAGTTTTGTTCTTCATTCGTAGAGAGCGACCCGCCCCGTCTTGCCCTTCTATGTTCCTATAGGCAATCCACCCCGCCCACGCCTGGGCGGGAAAATACAGTTCGCATAATGCGGACTTTTTTTTATTCTAATCAAAGGAACATATTACCACAATTACTCATTACTCATTACTAATTACTCATTAATAAAAAAGTACTGCTGCATGAGTCGTGTGACTTTAGCGGCAGTACTTTTTTTTATGGGGCAGTAGAATATGTGTATTGCTTATCTAAACTTTTTAATCGCTAAAATGGTCACTGCCATCAGTGCCAAGGTAATTGGCAAGCTGAGAAGGGCGGCGGAGGTTTCCCACATATATCCCATAACCCCTGCTACCAAAAATCCTGTGGCGGCAACTGTTGCTGCGGTCAGGGCATAGGGCAACTGGGTGGACACGTGGTTCACATGGTTACAATGTGCTCCCGCACTTGCCATAATGGTTGTATCGGAAATGGGGCTGCAATGGTCGCCTGCAACTGCACCGGAAAGGCACGCCGCAATGGAGATGGTCAGCATTTCGTAGGTTGAAGCATCAGAGAATACATTACATACAATAGGAATCAGAATTGCAAAGGTACCCCAACTGGTACCGGTGGAGAAGGCAAGGAAAAATCCCACCAAGAAGATGATAACGGGCAGGAACATTTTTAAAGCGCCCGCACTGCCTGCCACCACATCGTGTACATAGAATTTTGCGCCTAAAAGGCCGGTCATGCCGGACAGGGTCCAAGCCATTGTCAAAATCAGAATGGGGGCAACCATTTGTTTGAACCCTTCGGGAATACACTCGGTGAATTCATTAAACTTCATAACGCCCCTGGTCATGTACCAGACAAATACGGCCAAAAGGGAAATGATGGAACCGATAACCAAGCCCTTGGAAGCATCGGAATTGGCAAAGGCGTTCACAAAGGATTCACCGCTGAAAAAGCCGCCGGTATAGACCATACCCATAATACAGCAGAAAATTAAGATTACCACAGGGCAGATCAGGTCAATGACCCCGCCCAAGCCGTTGTCATTGGTATTCAAATCGTCACCATAGGGCCTGTCCTCCGTGGTGAAGAGGTCGCCTTTAACCGCATTGTCCTCGTGGACTTTCATAATGCCGAAATCACAGTTTGTCACTGCAACCAGTACCATCATAAGCAAGGTGGCAAGGGCATAAAAATTATAGGGAATGGTTTTCAAAAACATGGAGAAACCGTTAATGCCGCTGTCTGGAGGTACGGAACTGGTTACTGCCGCCGCCCAACTGGACACGGGGGCAATGATGCAAACCGGGGCGGCAGTGGCATCAATTAGGTATGCCAGTTTGGCACGGCTGATATTGTGCCGGTCGGTCAGGGGCCGCATAACGCTGCCCACAGTCAGGCAGTTGAAATAGTCGTCCACGAAAATCAGAACACCCAAAAGGATGGTGGAAAGCTGGGCCCCTACACGGCTTTTAATATTTTTGGCCGCCCAAAGTCCGAAGGCGGCGGAGCCGCCAACTTTGTTCATAAGGGCGACAAGGATACCCAGAATAACCAAAAAGATAAGTATGCCCACATTCCAGGAGTCGGAGAGTTTGGAAACCATACCCCCTTCTTCCTGGAAGAGGAAGGTGTTCAGGGTTAATTCCAGATTGAAGTTGCCATAGAGCAATGCCCCCACAATAATGCCCGTGAACAAACTGGAATATACTTCCTTGGTCACGAGAGCCAGGGCAATGGCGATGACGGGGGGCAGGAGCGCCCAGGGGGTAGAATAAACTGCCGGGTGGTAGGTTTTGGCATCCACGCTGGTGGGATTGCCCGCCCCCAGCCAAATGAGTCCCACAAGCAGAATAATTGCTACAATAAGAAAAGACCAACGATAGTTACGCATTTTTAGCCAACCTTTCTACAACTGTCTGTTGTAATGAATTAAAAACATTATATATTATTTGCCGGCAAAAATCTACAAAAAAATAATAATTTAGCACTTGACAACTTTAGCACAGTGAAGTATAATAAAGGCAACAAGTTCAAAATATGATTTTGCGAATGGCAAAATTAAGCGGAACTTATATTTGTTTGTAAAGGAGAATTGATTATGAAAAAAGCGTTGTTGTTGGCGGCAGTGGCGGCAATTTGTGTGGGCGCGCTGACCGGTTGCGGAACCCAAAAACCGGTAAAGGAGACAGTGGTTATCGGTCTTGACGATAATTTTGCTCCTATGGGCTTCCGTGATGAAAAGAATGAAATTGTCGGGTTGGATATTGACCTTGCCCGTGAGGCAACCAAGCGTATGGGTTCCAAGGTTATTTTCAAACCTATTGATTGGGGCGCTAAGGAAGCGGAAATCAAATCCGGCCGTATTGATGCCATTTGGAACTGCTTCTCTGTTACTGAGGACAGAAAGGCAACTTATGGTTTGTCCAAGCCCTATATCAACAACGCCCAATGGATTGTTACCTTGGCGGACAGCAAGATTAACAAAATCGCTGATTTGAAGGGCAAGGTTGTGGGCACCCAGGATGATGCTACGGGTGTTATGCTGATGGATATGGAAAAGAACAAGGAATTGAAAGCGTCCTTGAAGGATTTCAAAAAATATCCTGACTTCCCCTCCGCTTATCTTGATTTGAACGCAGGTCGTGTGGATGCCATTATCGTTGATGCAGTTTTGGCGGGATATTACAGCCAAAAGGCACCGGGCAAGTACCGCAAGGCGGATGAGACATTTGGTGATGAGGTTATTGCAGTTGGTTTCCGCAAAGATGATAAGGAACTGATTGCGGCAGTTGACAAGGCGTTGGATGCAATGAAGAAAGACGGCACCGCCAAAAAGATATCTGAAAAATGGCTGGGTGCTGATGTGGTTGTGTACGAGAAATAATGAAGGGTTTCGCCGCCGGTGTCCGCCGGCGGCGAATTTATGATTGGATATGACTTATATTTTTACTATTTTGCCCCAGATGTGGATTGGGGCATTGGAAAGTTTAAAAATTTTCGGCTTGGTGGCCATGCTCAGCATCCCGTTGGGAATATTGATGGCATTGGGGCGTATCAACGGTTTTGCCCTTATCAAAAAGTTTTTGGCGGTATATGTGTGGGTGCTCAGGGGATCGCCCTTGATGTTGCAGATGCTGTTTGTGTATTTTGCACTGCCCACAATGGGAATTTATTTTGAGGATTTTACTGCTGCAATGATTGCCTTTGTGCTGAATTATGCGGCTTATTTTTGTGAGATTTTCCGCAGCGGTTTTCAGGCGATTCCCAAAGGGCAGTTTGAGGCGGCCCATGTTTTGGGTATGGGGTATTGGCAGACCTTAAGGCGGATTGTTTTTCCGCAGGTGCTAAGAATTGTGCTTCCCCCCATGTCCAATGAAATTATAACCTTGGTAAAAGACACTTCTCTGGTATATGTCCTTGCCATGAATGATTTGATGCGTACCACGAGAAATTTGGTACAGCGGGATTTTTCCATTGTACCGTTTTTGGTGGCAGTAATCTTTTATTTGGCAGGAACTCTCATTTTAACAGTAGTTTTCAATAAGTTGGAAAGATATTTGTCGCGTTGTAATGCGGATTAAGGCAGGCAGGATATGAAGAAAATTGAAGTAAAACATTTACAAAAAAAATTTGGCGATTTGCATGTGTTAAAGGATGTTAGTTTTGACGTGGAAGAAGGCGAAGTTGTTGTTTTGATCGGGCCAAGCGGTTGCGGCAAATCAACGGTTTTCCGTTGTTTGAACAAACTTGAAACTATTGATGGAGGAAGTATTACTATTGACGGGGATGTTTTTGCACATACCACAACGCAAGGTGTAGAGTATGTGGATGAGGAACAGCAGAAAAAAATTATTTGCCGTATGGGGATGGTGTTTCAGCAGTTTAATTTGTTTCCGCATATGACGGTGCTGGAAAATATCATTGAGGCCCCCATAAGGGTACAGAAACGTAACAAGGATGAGGTTATTGAGAAAGCAAAAAAACTTCTTCAAAAAGTTGGTTTGGAGAATAAAATAAATGCCTATCCTTTAAAATTATCCGGCGGCCAGCAACAGCGGGTGGCCATTGCCAGGGCATTGTGTATGAATCCTGATATTATGCTTTTTGATGAGCCCACCAGTGCTTTGGACCCGGAACTGACCAGCGAGGTTTTGAGGATTATGCGGAATTTGGCAAAGGAAAAAATGACCATGTTGGTGGTGACCCACGAAATGACTTTCGCCAAAGAAGTCGCTAACAGAATTATTTTTATAGCGGACGGGGTCATTCAGGCGGAGGGTACGCCGACAGAGGTTTTTGAGAATACAGAAAATGAACGGTTGAAGAACTTTTTACGGGCGATTGAGAAATAGGAACAGGGGCGTTGGATATGGATAAAATTAGGACAGAAATGGTGGAACAACTTTTAAAAGTTATTGCCAGTTTGCAGACACAGGATGAGTGTTATGCGTTTTTGTCAGATGTCTGCACTATCAAAGAATTACAGGATATGGCACAACGCTTGCAGACGGCAAAACTTTTGAAAGCGGGCAAAAGTTATCAGGAAATAACGGAAGAGGTCGGCGCCAGTGCGGCAACCATCAGCCGTGTGAACCGTTGCTTGAATTATGGCAGCGGCGGTTATGAACTGGGATTTAAAAGAGTGCAGGGGAGAAAAGAAAAATAATGCAAATCAGTGATGCGGTTTTACAGACCAACGAAAAATACATTTTGACTTTAAGGGAACTGTTTGTCAAAAACGGTTACAGCCCTTACCGTATGAGCAAGTTTGAGGAATATGATTTATATGCCAAGAACAAGGGCTTTTTGGTTTCCGATAATGTTATTACCTTTACGGATACCAACGGCCGCCTGATGGCATTGAAACCTGACGTAACCTTGAGCATTATCAAGAACAGTCAGGATTTGCCGGAACAGACCCAAAAAATTTGTTACAGCGAAAATGTTTATCGGGTGGCAAAAGGGACAAATTCCTTCAAAGAGATTTTGCAGACAGGTGTGGAATGTTTTGGCAGGGTGGAAAATGTGGATATTTACCAAGTAATTTTCCTTGCTGCCCAAAGTTTGGCATTGCTGGCAAAAGATTGGGTGTTGGAATTGGCGAATGTGGATGCGGTGTTGTGGCAAAAATTACAGCAAACAGATTATGCCAAAAATTTGCGTTTGACAGAGAATATTCCCGTTGACCCGAACTATTATAATGGTACGGTATTCAAAGGGTATATTAATGGTGTTCCTTCGGCGGTGTTGTCGGGCGGACAATATGACCGGTTGATGGCAAAACTGCACAGGCGTTCCCAAGCGATTGGTTTTGCGGTATATGTGGATATGCTGGAGCGTTTGGATGAGGAGCAACAACAAAAATCAGACGGATATTTGAATGTGGCATTGCCCAAAGGACGCTTGGGGGAAAAGGTCTATGCCATGTTTGCCAAGGCAGGTTTTGAGTGTCCGGCAATTTTGGAAAACAACCGCAAACTGTTCTTTGAAAATGAAGAGAAAAAAATTCGTTATTATTGGGTGAAGCCCAATGATGTGGCGAAATATGTGGAACGGGGGGCTGCGGATTTGGGTGTAACCGGACTGGATATTTTGGCAGAGTATGAACCGGATGTGGAGGAGGTGCTGGATTTAGGCATTGGCCGCTGCCGGATGATGGTGGCAGGACCGGCGGCAGCAAAAAATCAGCAGGGCGGTGTCTTGCGGGTTGCCACGAAATTTACCAATATTGCCACAAAATATTATCGTTCGGTCGGGCGGGATATTGATATTATCAAGTTACACGGTTCTATTGAGATTGCCCCGATTTTGGGATTGAGCGATGTGATTGTGGATATTGTGGAAACAGGGACAACGCTGAAAGAAAACAATTTGCAAGAATTGGAAAAAGTGTTGGACATCAGTGCCCGTTTAATAGCCAACAAGAGCGCCTGCAAGTTTAAGCAGGAACAGATTGGGTTGGTGCAGAAAGCACTGGGTCAATTAGTAATTAGTAATGAGTAATGAGTAATTATGGTAAAAAGTTCCTGTGATTAAAAATAGGGATTAGGATTTAGAGGTTAGGGATTAGGGAAGGTAGAATGTTCCTGTGATTAAAATGGGGGTTTCAGGTGTGCGGGGTAACCTCCCTCTTTTGAGGGAGGGGGACCAGCGACGGTTTTTCGGTGGCTGGTGGAGGGAGCGGTTAGGCAGTGACAGAGTTTTATGCGTAACCCGCACCCCCAGTCGCAACCACGTTCCTAAAAGCGACAGCCCCCGCAAGGGCGGGGGCTACTGAAGTTTCTGTAACTTATTATGTAATCAATGGAACATATTACCATAATTGGTCTTTGGTCTTTAATAAATTGTTAATTTGTTTGTGGAGGAAAATAATGATTAAAATTTTCAAATATGGTGAAGTTGCAAATGAAGAAATTTTTGCACGGGTGGTGCCAACTATGGATGTGGAGGCCATTGTGGCTGATATCATTGCCACTGTTCGCAAAGATGGGGACAAGGCACTGTATTTTTACAGTGAAAAATTTGATAAGGCAAAGTTAAATTCTTTGCAGGTAAGTGCCG
>JAZLLX010000025.1:0-2083 GCA_045598345.1 Acidaminococcaceae bacterium
CAATAAATGCATCCTGTTCAAGTTTTAGAATGCCTTTAACATCAAGATTGGGGGTTATTAAAATTCCTTTAATTTCGCCATTAGGAACATTCAACACTCCCTGAACTTTCACTGTTGCCCCGTTGTTTATCTTCAAATAATCATCCAAAGTCAAATTCTTTTCCGCTGTGAAAGTACCCCCGTTCACAATAAGTCCGTGCATCTTGCCGTTCACTTTCAAGGTGGCACTCTGCGAAGCACTTCCATTGTAAATCATATCGTTCCATTCAATTGCAGAAACCTTTGTATGCGTACGCTCCGGCTCATTAGTCGGACGCACCAATGTTAAAGTACCGTTGGCAACACTAAAAGAACCTTTCAAGGTGATACTGCCTTCAGCATTCAACACATTTGCCCAGTCCAACGAATTTGTAACTGTAACGGCCTCACTCACAATGTCCCACCACGAACCGTGTCTTTTCCCACCGGCATAATTAAATGCCGTATAATTAAAGTCCACATTTTCACCAATGGTTAAATTTATAAAATTGCGGTTACCGGAAAGAGCCACTTTGGTAATTGCCCCGCCGTCATTCACGCTCACCTGTGGTAACTTCTCAAAATTCCCAACATAATCAAAAACACTATCTGTATTTAATTTTTCGTTAAACAAATACACTATATAATTTCCTGCGGCAAATTTTGTGTTATCAAGAAACTTATCATTGCCATCTGTAATTGTTTTTTCCGCACTGTCGCTACTGGTTGTATCCGTCAAACGGGCATAAGAAAGATAATTGCCCTCATTATCCGCCAGAATTCCCGCAAGCCCCTGGCCCTCTCCCGTTGCCAGCCCATCCGCCGTGAATTTTATTTTATCACGAGTAATCTCCAAATTCTTTATCTGCACATTTCTTTCCGTCCGAGTATTCCTGACTGCCACATGCACCGGCTGACTGCTGTCCGCCGTCTGTTTTTGAAAACTGTTACTAATCTGCTTAGTTCCGTAATAAGCAAACACAGGCGACTGAATCTTTATCGTGGGATAGAAATTATACACATTTCCGCCTTCATGCTTAACCAATCTGCCATCAGTTTCCACAGTGTAGACATCGTAATAATATTTAATACGCACAGCAGAAACATTCACATCCCGAAATAATGCATCGTTCAGCCAATAAATCTCACTTCTCTTACGTTGGTCCGCTGTTAAATTTTCCACTGCCTGTTTAGGCGGCAGGGCAAAAACACCATTATATTCATCTCTTTGTTGGCGACTCCGAGAATCTCGTTTAGTCAATTCCTGATATGAAGTTTGATTGGACAGCAACGCTAACTCTTCCGCTGAAAAGAACTCTCCTTTCTTACCATCAAGACATTGCAAAACTTCAGAATAATAACGTTGGCCAATAGAGTAGTATGTCTCCGAAAACGTTTTTTCAAATCCCGGCTCTGAATATCTGTTAATTCCCCATGTTTCCTTGGCAAGCAAGGTCAGACCGTCATTATCAACGGAAACAATCTGCCAAGTTGGCTTTTCGTCAATTACTTGCACTTTTTGAGGATCAAAAGTTTGATATTGATTGCTTGAAAATCCCCGTTTCTGCCCAAAAGTTATATACCTGCCATACAAGGAATTATTAAAATCCTTCGGCATAATAATCGCATTCACCTGTGCCGCCTGTGCAGACGGCATCCCGCCAGCCAGCACACCCGCCAGCACCGCACAAGCCAATAAAGATTTTGTTTTGTTCTTTTTCATAAAAACACCTCCAATATCAATGCACAATGCACAATGCACAATTCACAATGCACAATTTATAATAAATGAGTAATTAGTAATGAGTAATGAGTAATTACAGACAATTTTCGCCTTGCGAAAATTCCCGATTATATCTTATAAAGTCCGCACTATGCGAACTTTTTCCCTCTTTCCTAAAGAGGGGGGACCGCTTGCGGTGGGAGTTTTTGCATTATGCGAAGCATTCATAAACTTCTAACTTACAACTTCCCTCGTAGGGTGCGGGTTTCAAACCTGCCCCTACAAATAAATATTCTAATTATAGGAACATAAGTAGCCCCCGCCCTTGCGGGGGCTGGCGCC
>JAZLLX010000026.1:0-1510 GCA_045598345.1 Acidaminococcaceae bacterium
TCTTAATATATTCATCAATAAAAAGTTCTAAGGTCTTGTGCATCAAACTCCCGTCATCGGCAGGTGGCAGTACATCTTCGTCTTGTTCGTAGTCGTCAAGATGCCAAATATATTTTAACAGATAGGCAAACGGGCATTGGGCAAAGTTTTCCAGTTCGGTGGCACGATAGGTAACAGGCAGTTTGATTTTTTGTCTGCCGATTATTCCCAAATAATCGCCGTCACCATTATAACGTTTGGTGTCGGCATTAACCCGTTTTTGAATTTCTTTGTCAGACATAAGGCATTTTTCAATATGGGGAAATTCCTGCCCACGTCTGTCCTCAACTTCTGTATTATACAGGCGCAATAATTCGTCTGCAAAAGTGCATTGTGCGGGTTTGTCTTCTTCTGCCCAACTGCAAAGGATTTGTTGTCTGCCTGTTTGCAAAACCATTAGGAAAGTTAAAGCATTTTTGGTATAACGCTCCCTTGCCAAAGGCAGTTCAAAACCCAAACTGTGCAAAAGCGACCTTTCGTTGTCGGTGTAAATCCAGTTGTCGTAAACAGGTGCGGGAAATTCCCCGTCATTCATTCCCAAAATAAAAAGGTAATCATATTCTTTGCCTACGGCATTGATTTGCTCTGTTAAGGTAACTCCCGTCAGGATGCTTTTGGCAAGTGTCAGTTTTTTCTTGGCGGCAATATCCCGCAGCAGATTTTGATAAACGGCGGCGGATAATTTTTCTTCTGCCATACCGCTTAAAGTATAACTTTTTTGCAGTTCATTCATGCAGGCGGCAATGCCGTCTTGTGCCAACAGGTGGGTCTGCATTTCTTGCAAAGTGATTTTGCCGTCCTGATAATCTTTGCCTAATTGTGGTTGCAGATTTAGTTTGTTCAAATATTCTTGAATTTGCTTTTGAAAGCCCGCAACAGTGTCATACCCGGAAATTTGTTCTATGGTTTGCAAAAATAAAGGTTGCAGAGCCAATGTGATTTGTTGGGGCAGGGTGACAGGTATGCCATAATCTTCTGCCAATTGCCTGACACCTGTAAAACTGTCTAATTTGCTGACTACAATGGCAATCTTTTGTGCAGGAATATTGTTGTCCAGCAAGTGACGGATTTCTGCCAGCGTACCCAATATTTCGTCATAGTGGCTGCTGTATTTGCGGAACATAACATTTGGCTGAGTTGCAGAAAATTCCTTTAAAGATTGCCTAAAATCAAAATCAGGTACAAAGGTTATTTGTGCCTTTTTGCCCAACGCATTGATAAAATCAATTTGCAACTGATTCAAAAAGGGCATATCCGAAAGGTAAATCTTTTTGTAGGGCAGTTTGTCAAGATTATGGATATTGTCAATGGCAAAACTGAACTGCCCCTCCAAATCGTACAGGTTATGTTTGCGCAAGTAAGTAAGGTAAGAAGAATATAAAATAACGATGTCGTGGTTTTTGGCAACAAGGACATTGGTTAACAGAAGGTCTGCATCGGCACCGTTTTTGTTGTCCGCCCACAGTTCAAA
>JAZLLX010000027.1:0-22565 GCA_045598345.1 Acidaminococcaceae bacterium
CCAAGAGCAGGATTTTTCTTCATCTCTTGCACCTCACGGACAGCAGCCAAAGTTTCCTCATTAGGTTTTGGAACGCCAATTTCAAAAGGAATCCGGCAATCTCTTACCACTTTTTTTACAAACACATTAATCGCCGAAGTCATAGTCAGCCCCATTTCATTGCACAAATGTTCAAAACTTTCTTTCAAATCATTATCCATACGGATACTTACATTGGTCTGAGCCATACAATCACCCCATTTCTGACTTAATTGTATAAATTTTTCTGGCAAATGTCAATATATTTCTTTGCGATATTTCCAAAGAGCAAATAAATCCTTCCCAAATCACCCACATAGAAAATCACCCGATTTTCTCCCTTTTTTAAGAGAAAATCGGGTGATTTTCTTCATTCAAGCACAAGCCAAAGAATTTTAATGCTCCAGCACAAATTTTTTCGTTACATAATTCCAAACGGTAACAATCCCCGTTGCAAAAATCTTTGCCAACATATAGTGCATAGATACACATTCTACAAAAGCCCACATACACAACTGATTTATCCCAAGTCCGATAACACTTGTGATTGCAAATAAAGTTAATTGCTTAACCCCATTTTTAGCACCCGCAAACACAAATCGCTGGCACAAAATATAATTTATCACCACCGCCACACTAAATGCCAATGCTGACGAAAGCAAATAACTTAATCCAATATATTCTGTTAACAAATATAATAAGCCATAATCAAATAAAAATGTTATAGCACCGACAATGCAAAATGATAAAAATTCACTCATTGAATTGATACTTCCAACATCTATTTCGTTATTAACATGTTAATCCATAATATGACACCAAAACACAACCCTATTTGATATAAACTCTTTTTCATAAATCCAGAAAAAGAAAAATCTATTTTTTGAGCTGTTACAATTATCAACATCATTATACCAAATAGAAATGAACAAAATGTTCTTGTTGAAGAGGCAAATAAAGTTGGCGAAAAACTCATAATCATTCTTGAAGAAAAAGCTATTAAAAACCCTATTGGAACAATCCAGCCATATTTATCTGATTCAAAAATCAAATATAACCCTATCAAAATCCCTAAAAAAGACAACAGATAGTTAAATATCGCTAAATATGTATATCCATTTAATATTCCAACAGGAGATAACATTCCTGCAACAGGAAATCCTATAATAGATCCAACATTCTCAAATCTATATATACTTGCATTGAACAAATACATAAAGAAAGAAAAAACTGGTATTATTGAGATTATTCTTGGTATTAAATCATCATGTTTTTTCCATACCCCTATCGCTACAAGAGTACATAACAAAATCCATAACATAATATGTTTATAATAAAAGAACGAAAAAGTTGATACAAAACCTAAATGAATTTTATCTATAACACCCAACATTCCATAATCAGGGTACCAACTTGTTATTTCTGAAATATATCTGGCTTTTAATGCAGGCGATAATATTATTTTAGATAGCATGAGACAACTTATAATCGTACTTGTAAGGGAATATCTAGAAATGCAATGTTGTTTATATTGTAGAAAAATAACAATACCCAATAATAACAAAATACAAAAAACTGTTTGCTCATGATCTGCCGCATATATCAGACAAACAAATGAAAAAAAATATTCCCAAAATCCAATTTGTTTATGCAAATAGTTTTTTTGTAAAACAGAGAAAAAATAAATACCACATACACATGGGAAAAAATAATTACATGTTGTTGCAACCCATCCAGCATTATTCATTGTATTCATTGGGAAAATCATGACCAATAATATAACAAAAAGTAAGTTCTTTTTGTTTAAATCAAAAATCTTTTTCAAACTATATATAAACAGTATATACATTCCCGCATAACAACAGCGCCAAACCCAAATGCTTGTATGTGCAAGAATTGTTTCTATAAATCTGCAAATAAGACGAGTTTCCCAAGTCAAATAGCTTTTATAAAGATATTTGGCAAACATTTCTATTGTGCTGATATTAGTTTTTCCATATCCAATATCATCACCACAAAAATTAAGATTAACCATAGGTATCAAAAATAAAAAGAATAGAATTAACCATCCAAAAAAATTTTTATTATTTTTTATCCAGTTCATTTTTTTATCACTCCAATCAATTTATCTGTTAAAATGAGATATTTTTTATTATTGTTTTTACAAAGCACCTTTACAGAATACATTCCTTCATTTAATGAGAACTTAAAAAATCTGGCACTAAATCCACCGCTTGTAACTCTTGCCCTTTTAGCATCATATAAACTTTCTTTATCTCTCTTCCCTACCATTTGAGTTGGAATTATATAAATGTTTCCTTTACCATCATCTAAAAGCAATTCAATAGCATATGTTCTTATAGGAACATTTTTCTCTATACACCAGCCATTTATACTAATAGTATTTCTTCCAATTCGCATTTTCTCTATTTCACAAACAACATTTTCACTTGATATAAAATTTTGCAATTCTGCATTATTGAATTTTTTAGGTATAGTTTTATCATATACTTCAAAAAGCAAAATAAAGATTACACACAAAATAATACCAACATAAAAAAACACCAATTCTTTTTTCTTCTTATTATTCATTTCCCCCTACCTTTCAACACATACCTTGGTCTGTGTTTTGTTTCAATATATATTCTGCCAATATATTCGCCCAATACACCTATGCCTATCAACTGTACACCGCCCAAGAACAACATTGCCACCATCAAAGACGGATAACCGGGAACGGGATTGCCAAATACCAGTTTTTGAACAATCATCCAAAAGCCATAACAAAAAGATGTGAAGGCAATAAAGCCGCCAAAATATGTCCATATATGTAACGGCATAGTGGAAAATCCCGTTATGCCTTCCAATGCCAAATTCCATAATTTCCAGCCGTTGAATTTCGTTTTTCCCGCTTGGCGGACTGCCCTTTTATATTCCACTACTTCTACTTTATTGCCACCTACCCAACTGAGAAGCCCTTTCATAAACAAGTTTCTTTCCTGCAACTGTTTGATGTTTTCCACCACTTCCCTGCTCAACAAACGAAAATCACCAACATTTTCCTCTATCTTTGGATTGCTCATTTTATTGTGTAATTTATAAAACCATTTAGCCGATGTCCTCTTAAATATATTGTCGCTGGAACAGTCGGTTCTCTTGGCAAGTACCACATCCGCCCCGTCTTCAGTGGCAAGTTTTATCATTTGTGGTATAACTTCCACCGGGTCTTGCAAATCCACATCCATCGGAATAACATAATCACCACTGCAAAAATCAAGTCCGCAACACAAAGCCGGTTCTTTTCCGAAATTACGGGTAAAAGATTTTGCAACAATCAGATTATCCTTGTCTGCCAAGTCATTGATTATTTGCTCCGTGTTGTCCGTACTTCCGTCATTGACAAAGACAATCTCCACATCATATTCTTTTAGTTCTGCATAATTCCGTACCGCTTCATAAAAGACAGGTATTGCGTCCTGTTCATTGTACACTGGTACTATCAAAGATATTTTCATTTTCGCCCTCATTGGTTGTATTTTGATTATTATACCACTTTTTAAGGTCATTTTTCAAGATTTTTCACCATTATATAGCGATTTTTTTTATAAATATGCTATACAATATCGTATTAGGGGTGAAAATATGTTTGATGACGAATTTCAGCAACGCCTGCGGGAGTTGCGTTTGAACAAAAAAGTTTCCGCTCGTGATATGAGTTTATCCATTGGACAAAATCCCAACTATATCAGCCGCATTGAAAACGGAATTACAATGCCGTCCATGTCCGCTTTTCTTTTTATCTGTGATTATCTTGGCATTACCCCATCAGAATTTTTTGAAATCAAAAACCACCAGCCCGACCGGCTACGTCACGCCATTTCTTCTTTACAAAAAATGGATTATGAACAACAAACAGCAGTATTAAATTTAATAGATGCTTTTGCAAAATAAACAAAAACGCTTACGACACCCCATCGCAAGCGTTTTTTTATTTCTAAACATATCAGGAACATTAGTAGCCCCCGCCAAAGAAATTAAAAGTTAAAAATGAAAAATGAAAAATTATTGTGATATGTTCCTATGATTAAAAATAAAAACAGTCCGCTGATTGCGAACTTTTTTCCCTCTTTCTTAAAGAGGGGGGACCGCTTGCGGTGGGAGTTTTTGCATTATGCGTAGCATTCAAAAACTTTAAGTTTTAAGATTTTATCTTTTCATAAGCGACAGCGTAATCCAATGTTTCCCCACACCCTTTAATTCCCTCTCCCCAAGGAGAGGGTAACTTTCGCACTCTGCCAACTATCCTGAAACCTGACACCTGAAACCTAAAACCTAATTATATAATCACCGGAACATCCCACCATCATTGTGCATTGTGAATTACGAATTGTGAATTTCACTCTTCACTCTCACCACTGAACTCACTCTTCAACAAAACGCAATTAAAAGCGTGAAAAGTGATTTTCAAAATGGCGTCATATTATATCAAAATGTCGCCATTTTAGAAACGAGATTTTGTTGTTTTGAATGAAAAAAAATCCTGTGACTATTTCTAATCACAGGAACGGACAATTTTCGCTTTGCGAAAATCCCTTCAGCCCCCTTTTAATACCCCAACTCTCTCATTAACCCCTTTTGCAAGACATTAGAGAAGTTCACATTTTTTCTTTGTGCCAAGGTATCCAACCATTTGGGAATAGATAATGTCTTTTTGACTGCCTTATTATCATATAAACGTCTATATTCCATAGTATCAGCCGGAATAAGATTCACAATTTCATTTTTCTTACATTTGATAGCACTGGTTTCAGATGCCACAGGAATAATTTCTTGTTTTTCTTCCATATCCCACAACATCAAACTCAAAGCATCCTCAGCATTCAACAATGCCTCTTGCAAACTGTCACCACTGGTGGCACATCCCTTGACATCAGGAAAATACACCTCAAAACCTTGTTTTGTTTTTTCAATTACCGCCGGATAAAAATATTTCATATTCTCACACCTTCTTTATTCCACAATCTTTTAGTATTCTTTCTGCCGTACCCGTTGGTATTTCTTTGGCATGACGTGGTACAACAACCCTATCATTGGTCTTCTCATTGTAATAAATCGTATGCCGTCCGCCTTCACGGGCAACAACATACCCATGCTTTTTCAAGAGTTTTATCAATTCAGATAACTTAATGATACTCACCCCTTTGTCAGTATTTTAACACGTAATATTACGTATGTCAATCAAATCTTTCGTAATGTGTAATACTTAATCACCTAAACATCTTACCATATTTGGTCTTTGCTCTTTGATTATTTGGTCTTTATTCTTATCGTACTTTTCCCCACACCCCTGCCCCTCTCCCCGGGGAGAGGGTAACTATCGCACTATGCTGACTTCCCTGCTATAATCACAGGAACATCTTACCTTATTTGTTCTTTATTCTTTGTTCTTTGACATTTATTCCAAAATTTCGCATTGCGAATTACGCATTACGCATTATTTATACTCTCTCTTACAAAGAAAATTTATACGGCCTGTCATACTCTTCCTGAACATAGAGCAACAGTTTTAATTTTCGCAAATCATAAACCGAAGTGTTCATGGTCTGCCAGCACCCATATTCGGAACTGCGTAAATCCTTCCAAGTCCTGCCGTTCCACATTGCAGCGTGCTCCGCCTTCATTATATCGTAATGCCTAACTTTGTCATCATAAATTTGCTTTATTGTTCTTTCCGGTGCTTCCCCCATCGCCGGCGTAGCATCCTCTGAATAAAAATAATTTTTTCTGCTTTCTTCACTCCCGTCCTGACGGTACACCTGACTGTATTTTACCCTTTGCATCAACTCTGCCATCTTTTGCATACTGATTTTTCCTTCATCATAATGTTGCTTCAATATCTTATATCTCTCCACTCCCATGGGATATTTCTGCTGGTAATTGGCATCTTCCCCCGCCTTGACGAAGGTTTCTATACCATTACCGTCAGTGTCCCTGTGTCCCTCCGCTATGGCTTTGTCATGCAGAGTGTTGAAAAAGTTGGTCATAACCGTATCATCGGAAACAACCACCTTGTTATCAACGAACTCCACAATATAATGTTTCTTCTTGTCCGCAATCATAAAATGTAATCCGTATAATTCTTCAAATTCCGCCGTATCATTACAAACAATATTAACATCATTTTTCAGCACATTCACAATCTGCTCTGCGGATTTGGCATTGTCCAGCACATATCTTACCACTGCGGGCAAAGAGAGAGTCGGTTTGCCGGGGTTTGTGCCTTCAGGTTTGATATATCCTCCGTGGGTTTCAGTGTTTGGCTGATCGTACATATTACAGTTCACCGCTACACCATTTTCATTGATACCGTCAAACACGGTGTAACTTAACGCATTCAACTTTTGCGTAAAATCCTTGATGTCAGAGCGAAGATACCCCACACTGATACTGGCAAACCTGCCCTTTGCCGCCGGCACCCTTGTTACGGCCTGTACGGAAGCATCATAAGTAAGGTCTAAATTTCTGCCAAAGTATTTATTATTGCATACCGCCGAACAAGCAGGGGCGCTGCCGTCAATGCCGTATGCCGACCCTTTTCTGGCTTTCACATAGTCCCCATAGTTGTAATCCGTCAAAGTCAGTTCCACCAGATAGTCATGCAGTTTGTTGTAATTGCTGTAACTCAAAGTTCCATCGGCAAAGCCATTAACCGCCGCTTCAACACTATTGCCCACACAAAAACTCCCTCCCAGCATCATCGCCAGCACAGCACTAACAAGCAAAACTTTTTTTGATTTTTTCCCCATATCAAATACCTCCTTTTATTGCTATAATCATGACAAGTGTTTCATACACTTTTTGTAATTATACCAAAAAGAACGCCTGATTGCAAACCATATCAAGCACTGCCAATGCCCCAACTCCCGTATCAGCCCTTTTTGCAAAACATTGGAAAAATCCACGTTTTCCAGCAAGAAAAACACTTAGCCAATTGGAAGAATCCACGGATAATTTTTCCCTATAATTTTTACTTCCCAATTCTTCTTCCCGCACTTTGGGCATTTCTTAAAATTCTCACACCAAAACTTAAAAGCGAAATACTCAAGAGAAAATGGCGAACCGGGGCATATAGTTTGTTGCTTATGCCCGCAATCCTTGCATTTTAACTCTATCACATAAAATGACTGCGGTGCTATAATACCCGCCCTACTGCCGCCAATGCCACGCAAATTATTTGACATTGAATCCAACCCCCTTTGCAAATTTTTAACACCCATAACTATTTCCTCCTTTTCAATTACCACTATTCTATATGCTCACAGATACCAAAAAAGGGCAATTCAAAAAAATCTCTGTCACTCAAAAGTGAAAAAAATCCACCTAATGCGAACTGATTTTCCCTCTTCTTGAAGAGGGTGGCTGCCCTTGCGTCCCCCAACAGGGGGAAGAGGGTCACGAAGTGGCGAAGGGGGTGCGGAACACTGGGGCAGACAGGTGTTTTTGCATTATGCGAAGCATTCATAAACTTTAAGTTTTAATTTTTTATCTTTTCATTAGTATCAACTTAATTGCTCACCCCACCACCAAAAAGCGTCTTTCGCCACTTTTCGGTCCCCCGCCCCTTTAGTGGCGGACGAGAGTTCGCATAACCCCGCACACCTGAAACCCCAAATTATAATCACAGGAACATCTTACCATATTTGTTCTTTATTCTTTGCTCTTTGACATTTATTTAATAATTCCGCATTATATTCTTCCCTAATTCCTGATTCCTAATTCCTTTATCCTGACACCCAAAACCTGAAACCTAATTATATTCACCATTGCACTTTTAACAATGCTGTGTTATACTAATTATTTAGTGCTACCATAACGGTGGACGGTTAGCCCTCCTTATCCTTTATTGCTGGACGATTCTCATGGAAAGGAGGGAGCCATCATGAACGATAATATCTTAGTATTACTGATGACCTTAATCGGTTACACTGCTACCATATTTAGTTTCGGCTATATGCTTGGCTCCAAAACCAGGCAAAAAGAAAAATAACCGCCCTCATTGCCACTGGTGCGGTTATTTTAATAACTCACTAAAGGGCTAACCGTTCATCGGCAGCACTCTTTTTATGTCTAAATTCTACCATATTTAACTTTTTTGTCAAGAAGTTTTCTTCCAAATCTCATAACATATTCTTTCTATCAGCAAGGATATAACATTAAGTCAATTAAAAGTTAAAAACTTAAATCTTAAAACTATGGTAAAATGTTCCTGTGATTAGAATTAAAAAAGTCCGCTTAATGCGAACTGATTTTCCCTCTTCTTGAAGAGGGTGGCTGCCCACAGGAACACTGGGGCAGACGGGTGTTTTTGCATTATGCGAAGCATTCATAAACTTTAAGTTTTATTTTTTTATCTTTTCATTAGTGTCAACTTAATTGCTCACCCCACCACCAAAAAGCGTCTTTCGCCGCTTTTCGGTCCCCCGCCCCTCCAGGGGCGGACGAGGGTTCGCACTCTGCTGACTTTCCTAAATCCTGATTCCTAATTCCTTTATCCTGCTATAATCACAGGAACATCCCACCTTTAATTTACAACTTCTAACTTACAACTTTTAACTAAACAAAAAACACGGCAAGGCCGTGATTTTTGGTTTGGTGCGGTTGGAGGGATTTGAACCCTCACGGGGTCTCCCCCACTACCCCCTCAAAGTAGCGTGTCTGCCGTTCCACCACAACCGCATAAAATATAGAATTGGTGCGGTAAAGAGGATTTGAACCTCCACGGGGTTATCCCCCACTAGCTCCTGAGGCTAGCGCGTCTGCCGTTCCGCCACTACCGCATTTAATGCCTAAATATACTACCACAAGCGGGGACTTATGTCAATTATTTTTTATTACTTACTTCTTAATTCTTGCAATTTCTTTCTGTACAAAAGCCAGTGTCTTTTCCAATGCCCCACCGTTATCAATTACCACATCCGCATACTTACGCTTTTCATCCGTACTCATTTGGTTTGCCATGCGTGCCTGTGCCTGTTCCCTTGCCATGCCGTCCCGCAACATTACCCTGCAGATTTGCTCCTCCGGGGAAATATATACAAGCCACACTTCATCAACTTTTTTATACCAGCCCGTCTCAATAAGCAAAGGAACATCCAATACCACCATAGGCATGTTTTTTTGCCTTCCTTCCTTAATCAGCCGTTCTGCCTCTGCCCAGATTCTGCCATGAATAACCCTTTCCAACTGCTGTAATTTTACCTTGTTACGGAAGACCAAATCCGCTATTTTTTTTCTGTCCAACGCCCCGTCCTTCAAATATTCATCACCGAAGATTGCAACAACTTCTTGAAATCCTGCCGTACCCGGTGCAACGACCTGTTTGGACATTTCATCCGCATCAAAGACATTGATTCCTTGCTCACGGATATAGTTTGCCACCGTGGTTTTTCCTGAGGCGATTCCCCCCGTCAAGCCAATCACTTTCATTTTTGACATTTGGGGCAATACACTGTGCCCCTTCCTCCCACCTTAGTTTTTTCCAAAGTACTGCCGCATTTTTTGCAAGGTTTTCCGCCCCTGCTATAGACCATTAAAAAATTCTGGTTATTCCCTTTTTTGCCTTCCCCATCCTTGTAATCACGGAAAGTTGTCCCCTTGTTTTTAATGCCTTGATCAATAACTTGATTAATTGCCTCAATTAGTTTTAATACTTCTTTTTTCTTTACATCACAAGCAAGTCGTGTTGGCTTAATGCCTGCCAAGAACAATGCCTCATCCGCATAAATATTCCCCAAACCGGCAATAATAGTTTGGTCCAAAATAAAGGTTTTTACTGGCTTGCGGGATTTTTGTGCCAAAGGGAATAAGTAATCAACTGTCAAATCCTTGCTCAACGGTTCAGGTCCCAAAGTTACCAAACCTTTAATTGCAAAATCGTCATCCACATAATAAAGTGTACCGAAAGTACGGATATCCGTGAACCACAGGTTCAGTTTGTCCGATAAGGTGAATTTCACTTTAGCATAGGGCGGTTCTTCCTCGCTCACAACTAAAGCCCCCGTCATACGCAAATGTACAACCAAAGTACCTTTGTCAGTTTGCAGTAAAAGGTATTTTCCACGCCTACCGATATCAAGAATAGTCCTGCCCTTCAGTTTCTTTTCAAACACATCCGCTGTGGGATGTTGAATTAAACGGGGCAAAAACACCTCAACTTTATTTATCTTCTTCCCTTTAATATGTGGCAGCAAGGTCTTTCTAACCTGCTCCACCTCCGGCAATTCTGGCACTCTTTCTATGTTCCTTTCTAATTAAAAATTAAAAACTTAAAATGAAAAACTATGGTGATATGTTCCTGTGATTAAAATAAGGGCAAAGGATTTAGGATTCAGGATTCAGGAAAACTCCGCATAATGCGAACTTCTTTCCCTCTTTTTGAAGAGGGTGGCTGCCCAAGGAACACGGGGGCAGACGGGTGTTTTTGTATTATGCGAAGCATTCATAATCTGTTTGTCGCTTCTCTCGTATTTTATAATCTATTTGAAGTTTCCGTTATAATGCAAAAACTCCCACCGCAAGCGGACCCCCCTCTTTAGAAAAGAGGGTAAGGTTCGCACTATGCCAACTTTCCTGCTATAATCACTGGAACATTTTACCATATTTGTTCTTTATTCTTTGCTCTTTGACATTTATTCTTATCGTACTTTTCCCCACACCCCTGCCCCTCTCCCCGGGGAGAGGGTTACTTTCGCTTTATGCTAACTTCCCCAATTCTAATTACAGGAACATTTTACCATCATTCTTAATTCTGCATTCTTAATTCTTAATTATAATCACCAAAACCTCTTACCATAATTACTCATTACTCATTACTAATTACTAACTATTTTACCTCTCCCCAATTAGTTGCGAAATTTATTTCTGTAGGCAGTTTCACACATCCCAAATCATACGCATTTTCCATAGCGTTCTGCACCAATGCCGCCACCTGTTCTTTCTCCTCTTTGGTAACTTCCAGCAACAATTCATCATGTACCTGCAACAGAATACGGCTTTGCAAATGGTTTTCTTCCAATGCTTGCTGAACTTTTATCATTGCCAATTTCATAATGTCCGCTGCCGTTCCCTGAATAGGTGTGTTGATGGCAGTCCGTTCCGCAAAACTTCTTAGGGTAAAATTCTTGGCATTGATATCCGGCAAATAGCGGTGGCGGCCTAAAAGTGTTTCCACATAACCCTGCTTTCTTGCCGTTGCCACAATATCCTGCATATATTTATCAACGCCCTGATAGCGTGCCAAATAATCACGGATATACCCGGCGGCTTCCTTGTTGCCAACCTTTAACTGCACCGCCAAGCCATAATCACTAATGCCATAAACAATGCCGAAGTTCACCGCCTTCGCCTTGCTCCGCATAGCAGATGTTACCTGCTCCACAGGCACACCAAAGACCTCTGCCGCTGTGCGGGTGTGGATATCCTCATCTTTAGCGAAAGCGTCCAGCATCACTTCATCATGTGCCACTGCCGCCAAAATTCTCAGTTCCACTTGGGAATAATCACAACTCATAAAATAATCGTACCCATTACCCGGCTCAAAAATCCGGCGAATCATTTTGCCTTCTTCCGTCCGAGTGGGGATGTTCTGCAAATTGGGATTAACGCTGCTAAGCCGCCCCGTCTGGGTGACTGTCTGTTGGAAATGTGTGTGAATCCTTCCTGTGTTCTTATTCACCAAAGGCCCCATACCTTCAATATATGTGCCATATAATTTGGATAGTTTTCTATGTTCCAAAATCGTGGTGGCTATGGGATGCAAAGGCAACAATGCCTCCAAAACTTTCACATCCGTGCTATAGCCGGTTTTTGTTTTCTTCGGCGGTGGCAAATTTAATTTTTCAAAAAGTACGGAGCCCAGTTGCTTGGGTGATTTCAAATTGAACTCCACCCCTGCCTGATCCACCGCCAACTGCTCCAAATCCGCAATCCGCTTGGATAATTCCGCCCCCTTGTCCCCCAGCATAGTCATATTGGGACGGATGCCCGCTACTTCCATCCTTGCCAAAACAGGCACTAAGAGCAGTTCAATTTCTCTGTATAATTTTTCCATGCCCCGTTCAAACACTCTTGCTTTTAACTCGTCATAAGTGTTGAGCAAATCCTCAGTGAACTCTTGTCCCGGATTATCCAAATATGCCAAAAGTTCCACATCATCTTCAATGCCCTGCAACTCAATATGCTTACACAAAGCCACCCGCCACAAGGTTTTGCTGCTCTTCACAATTTTCTTTTTAGCGCCTGCCAAATAATCCTGAAAAGCGTTCCAGCCCTGACTCATGCCGTCCATAAAATAGATTTTATCGCTGTAATAAAATTCCGCCTTGGCAAAATCCAATTGGGGGATTTCCCCCTTTTCATCCACGCTGAACTTCAACAAGTCCCCATTGTCCGCAAAGAATTTTTCTGCTTCTGCCGCCGTGTTCAAAGGTATTCTTTCCACAACAGTTTCTGTCAGAAAATTATCAAAAAGCGAATCCCCCCCTGTCGGCTGTGCCTCCGCACCACCCAAAACTTTGAGAAAACGCTCATACATATTGCGGAACTCCAATTCCTGAAACTTGGCCTGTGCCGCCGCTGTCAAAGGTTGTAAAGAGTAATTTGCCAAATTCAAATCCACATCAACATCTATAAAAATAGTCGCCAAATCCTTGGAAAGCAGTGCCAACTCTTTATTGTCAAGCAGTTTCTGTTGCAAACTCTTGCCGGAAACCTCCGTGGCATGTGCCAAAACATTTTCCACCGAACCGTAATCTTTAATCAGTTTTAATGCGGTTTTTGGACCCACACCGGGCACACCAGGAATATTATCCGAGGCATCACCCATCAGGCCTTTCAAATCAATAATCTGCTTGGGCTCCAACCCTTCGTATTCCGCCGCAAAACTCTCCCTGTTATAAATGCCCAAATCCTTAATCCCATGCTTGGTAAAGAGTACGGAAGTACGCCCGTCAATCAGTTGCAACTGGTCCCTGTCCCCGGTAACAATCAGCACTTCCACATCTTTAGGCGCTTTCACGGCAAATGTGCCAATAATATCATCCGCCTCATATTCATCCACTTCCAAAGCGGGAATCCCCATTGCGTTCAGCAAATCAATCGCCAAAGGAAACTGCTCCTTCAGTTCGGAAGGCGTGGGCTTCCTCTGTGCTTTATAGTCGGGGTACTGATCCGTACGAAAACTGTGGCGGCTCTTGTCGAACGCCACAGCCATGTACTTGGGTTTATGCTCCTGTAACAAACTCAGCAACATATTACAAAGGCCGAACACCGCACCGGTGCTCTGGCCTTTTTTGTTCGTCAGGGGCGGCAGGGCGAAAAACGCCCTGTGTATTAAACTGCTGCCGTCAATTACCAAAAATTTATCCATTTTGTTCCACAAGCGTTACCAACTCATAATTCACCAACAAGGGTTTTCCCGTGGAAACATCAAAGGTAAATTCAAAAATGTAGGGGCTTTTGTCCTTGGCAAATTTCACTTCGTACTGCACCACATCCGCATCGTCCATTTTTTGATAAACACGGAATTTTTTGAAAGTCATCTTGCCGCATTTGTCATTCACTTCCTTACGGAACTGCTTGTAGGCGCTCTCATTAAAATCCGCCTTAATCGTGTCGCTTAACAATGGCTCCACCAGTTTGTAATTGCCCTTGTCCCAAAAATTGGTTACAAAGGTTTCTTCCAAATCCAGCAAACTGCCGTTGGATGCCAGTGCCATGCCGGACATGAGCATCACCCCAAGCATGGTTAAAACCGCAATGATTTTTTTCATAGTTTCTCCTTATTTTTTGAACACCGCCACAATCCGTTCCATGGCCTCAATGGTATTTTCCCTGCTGCCAAAGGATGTGAGCCGCAAAAATCCTTCCCCGTTCACCCCAAAGCCGGAGCCCGGTGTTCCCACCACATTCGCCTTTGCCAGCAAATTGTCAAAGAAATCCCAACTTTTCATACCGTTGGGACATTGCACCCAAAGATAGGGTGAATGAACTCCGCCGTAATATTTAATGCCGCACTTGTCAAAACCCTTCATCATAATCCGGGCGTTTTCCTTGTAGTAAGCTATATTTTCCCAACATTGCTGCAAACCCTCTTTGGACAAAGAGGCCTCCGCCGCCCTTTGCACGATATATGGCACACCGTTAAACTTGGTGGTCTGACGGCGAAGCCACATGGAATTCAAATTCATCGTCCTGCCGTTTTCCGTCTGCCGTTCCAAATTTTTCGGCACCACCACATAACCGCAACGGGTGCCTGTGAAGCCCGCCATTTTGGAAAAACTGTTAAACTCAATGGCACATTTTTTCGCATCGGGAACGGAAAAAATACTATGGGGAATATCCTCACCCTCAATAAATGCCTCATAAGCGGAATCATAGAGAATAATCGCATTATTCTCCACAGCGTAAGCAACCCATTCTGCCAACTGCTCTTTGGTATAAACACTGCCCGTGGGATTGCTGGGACTGCAAAGATAAATAACATCCGCCTTCACCTTTTTGTCCGGCATGGGGGCAAAATTATTTTCCGGCGTAGCATCCATATAAATAACCTTGCGGCCACGCATAATGTTGGTATCAAGATAAACAGGATACACAGGATCCTGAATCAGCATAATATTGGCATCAGCAAAAATATCACCAATATTGCCGCAGTCACTCTTGGCCCCGTCACTGACAAAAATCTCGTCCAATGCCAAATTTACACCACGCTGGGCGTAGTAATCCGCAATGGCCTGACGTAGGAAATCATAACCCTGTTCCGGGCCGTAACCACGGAAGGTTTCTTTAACCCCCATCTCGTCCACTGCCTTATGCAGAGCGTCAATCACCACAGGAGCCAGAGGAAGGGTCACATCCCCAATCCCCAACCGGATGATTTTCTTTTCGGGATGTGCCGCCGAATAATCATTCACCCGGTGGGCAATCTCCGTGAAAAGATAGGTTTCTTTCAAATTGCAATAAAATCCGTTTGTATAAGCCATAATTAATTCTCCGGCACCTCCACCGTGCCCTTAAACGCCTCTTCAGCCGGGCCTTCCAAATACACATGATTGTCCTTGCCGTGGGTAATGGTCAAAGTGCCGCCCTTGCAAATAACCGTCAAAGGTTCGCCCTGCTTCCCCGCCTGGCTTAACATATTGGCAGCCACACACACCGCACAGGCGCCCGTGCCGCAGGCCATTGTTTCGCCGCTGCCCCGTTCCCAAACACGGAACTTGACTGTGTTCTTGTCAATCACTTGGACAAATTCCACATTCACACCTTCGGGAAACAGGGGATGATGCTCAATGCGTGGGCCCAGTTCTGTTACAGGATAATTGTCCACATCTTTTACAAAAATAACAAAATGGGGATTGCCCATGGAAATCGCCGTACCGTTATAAACCTCGTTCTGGGTCTTGTCCATCGCCAGTCCCTGATCCACAAACATAAAATGATCGCTAATCATGGGAATGTCCGCACATTTGAAAACCGGCTCCCCCATATCAACCTTTGCGCTCACAACCTTGCCCTCCTTTACATTCACATCAATGGTCTTTATACCTGAAAGGGTTTCAATCGTAATTGTGGTCTTGTCCGTCATTCTGTGGTCATACACGTATTTTGCCACACAACGGATGCCGTTACCGCACATTTTGCCTTCCGAAGCGTCCGCATTAAACATCCGCATTTTGAAATCTGCCTTGTCAGATTTAAGAATTAAAATCAAACCGTCAGAGCCAATGCTGAAATGGGGACGGCTGATATATTCACTGATTTTGCCGGGATTGGCCAATTCCTTTTCTGTGCAGTCAACATACACATAGTCATTGCCCGCCCCGTGCATTTTGGTAAAATCTAATTTCATAACCCCTCCAACTGAACACAAAATAATTTCTTATCGCAGGAACATTTGTTAATGAATAATTGTGGTAATAAGTTCCTTTAATTAACTCGCAATTAGCAATTCGCAACTCGCAACGGACGCACTATGTTGACTGTTTTTCCCGCCCAGGCGTGGGTGGGGTGGGTTGCCTATAGGAACACAGAAGGGCAAGACGGGGTGGGTCGCTCTCCCCGACTGAAGCAATAAACTTAACATAATGCTAACTATTGCTATAATCACAGGAACATATTACCATATTTGTTCTTTATTCTTTGCTCTTTGACATTTATTCTTATCGTACTTTTCCCCACACCCCTGCCCCTCTCCCCAAGGAGAGGGTTACTTCCGCTTTATGCCAACTTCCCCTAATTCCTAAATCCTAATTCCTTTATCCTGATATAATCACCGGAACATCCTACCACAATTACTCATTACTAATTACTCATTACTAATTTTTATTTAACTTCCGTACAAACCACCTTGCCACAGAAATACGCTCCCTTGGCGAGAATCAGGGAAGTGCATTGCACATCACCTGTCACACTGGCTGTGGAACTTAAAACCACCGCCCCCTTGCAAGTCAAGTCCCCTGTAATGCTGCCGTCAATCTTAGCATCCAAAGCAACATACACCGGCCCACGGATAGCGCCCTTTGCCCCTATGGTCAAAGCATTCTCAACTGTTACACTGCCCTCCACCGCACCGTTAATCACAGCGAGCTCATTTGTGGAAATATCCCCGTTCACCACGGAGTCCTCCGCCAAAAGGAACATCTGTGCCTCCTGTGTCTTGCTTGTTGCCGGAATCTCCTCTGCTCTTTTATCACTGCTGCCAAACATTTTCTTACCTCCAATCAATTTTCATGCCGCATATGCGGGAAGAACAACACATCACGAATGGATGTGGCATTTGTCAAAAACATTACCAAACGGTCAATACCGATACCCAGTCCCCCTGTAGGCGGCAAGCCATATTCCAAAGCACGGACAAAGTCATCATCCATCATATTGGCTTCCTCATCGCCCGCCGCCCGTTCCTCAACCTGTTTTTCAAAACGCTGCCGCTGGTCAATGGGGTCGTTCAACTCTGTGAACCCGTTGCAAATTTCCCTTGCATAAATATATCCCTCAAAACGGTCTGTGAATTCCGGGTGTTCAGGATTGGATTTTGCCAAGGGGGAAATCTCTTTGGGATGACCTGTAATAAACACCGGCTGAATCAAATTGTCCTCCACATATTGTTCAAAACAAGCGTTGATAATCTTGCCAATGCCCCAGGGCGGCTCCACCTCCACATTAACGGACTTCGCCAGTTCCCTTGCCTTTTCCAAATCCGTTACGCCCGTGAAATCAATCTTAGCATACTGCTTGACCGCATCCACCATAGTCAGGCGGGGCCAGGGGGGAGTCAAATCAATCTCCGTACCTTCGTAGGTAATCTTCATAGTGCCTAAAACCTTCTCGGCGGTCTTGGCAATAATCTCCTCCGTCAAATCCATCATATCCCGGTAGTCCGCATAGGCCTGATAAATCTCTACAGAAGTAAATTCCGGGTTATGCTTAATATCAATACCCTCGTTACGGAACACCCTGCCCAATTCATAGACCCGTTCCATACCGCCCACAATCAAGCGTTTCAAGAACAACTCAGGAGCAATCCGCATATAGAGTTGCATATCCAAAGCATTGTGATAAGTGATGAAAGGACGGGCGGCCGCACCACCGGCAATGGTATTCATCATAGGTGTTTCCACCTCAAGAAAATCATGACCGTCAAGAATATCACGCACACTGCGAATGATGGCACTGCGTTTTTCAAATGTTTCTTTTACTTCGGGATTTACAATCAAATCCACATAACGCTGGCGGTAGCGGGTTTCCTTGTCTGTGAGCCCGTGCCATTTCTCCGGCAGGGGACGCAGGGACTTGGAAAGAATTTCCAATTTGTCCGCCTTAATGGAAAGTTCCCCCATGTGGGTACGGAACACATGCCCCGTAACACCGATAATATCACCAATATCCAGCATCTTCACCAAAGCGTAGTCCTCTTCCCCAATAATATCTTTACGCACATAGGACTGGATACGCCCAGTACGGTCCTGCAAATCCATAAAGCAGGTCTTGCCCATACCCCGCTTTGCCATAATACGGCCGGCAAAAATCACCAAAGTTTCCTCCGGGTTCATGGGCTCAAATTCTTCCGCCGTGGTGTCGGCAAACTTGGCACGGATATCGCTGGTGTGATGAGTCCACTCAAACCGGTGTCCGAAAGGAACCCACTTCTCCGCAATCTTGCCCAACTTGTCAATCCGCACCTGACGCTGTTCGTTTAATTCTTCCGCCGTCAAAGGTGCCTTTTCTTCAACCTGATTCTTCTTTTCTTCAGCCATAATAACCTCTTACTTGGAGTTAACGATTTTCACAACAGTGTAGGTAAGCGAGCCGGAAGCCGCATCAACCACAACCTCATCACCCTTCTTGTGACCGAGAATTGCCTTGCCTACCGCACATTCATTGGAAATACGATTGGCAAAAGGGTCTGCCTCTTTGGTGCCCACAATCTCATATTCAACCTCTTCACCGTCCGGGTCACGCAAAACCACCTTGCCGCCCAAATGCACCACATTCCTGTTACCCGCTGAAGCGTCAATAATCTCCACATTCTTCAGCATGGTTTCAATTTCCATAATGCGATGCTCTATTTCCGCCTGTTCATTTTTTGCCGCATCATATTCCGCATTTTCGCTTAAGTCGCCTTGGGCACGGGCAACCTTGATGGCCTCCGTATTCTCAATACGTTTGACCGTTTTCAAATACACTAATTCTTCTTCTAATTTTTGTTTCCCTTCAAGGGTTAAAAGTGTCTTTTCCACAATCCCATCTCCTTTATAAACTCCGTCCTCTCACGGACAAATAGATAGTAGTAATTATAATATATACAGGGTACAAATGTCAAACTATTTCAGGATCAGGGGTTAGGGAAATTAGTAATGAGTAATTAGTAATGAGTAATTAGTAATGAGTAATTATGATAAAACGTTCCTGTGATTAAAATAAAAAAAAGTCCGCATAATGCGAACTTTTTCCCGCCCAGGCGTGGGCGGGGTGGATTGCCTATAGGAACATAGAAGGGCAAGACGGGGTGGGTCGCTCTCCCCGACAAGAATAAATGTCAAAGAACAAAGAATAAAGAGCAAATATGGTAAAAAGTTCCTATGATTAAAATAAAAAAAGTCCGCATAATGCGAACATTTTTCCCTCTTTCTTAAAGAGGGGGAACCGCTTGCGGTGGGAGTTTTTGCATTATGCGAAGCATTCATAATTGCAAGAAAGTTCGCATTGTGCAAAGCCACGCTTTGCCCGGGTGCGGAACCTTGCCTACGGCAAGAACCCGTCCCCCTACAACACACCACGTACCATTGCTATAATCACCGGAACATCTTACCGAAACTTATAACTTTTAACTTACAACTTATAACTACAATGGTGCGGATTACGCAGAAAACCAATAGAAACTATAAGTTAAAAACTATGGTTTCAATGCCGTAATCGGCACCACATACACCCCGTCCGGTCTACGATAGGAAGCCCCCAACAATCCGGAAATTACACAAAGAACGGCTGGCGACTCTCCTTCTTTTGCAAAAATACTTTGCATCTTCAACAAATGTTTAGCCGCATCCTCCACCTGCCGCATTCCAATTTTAATCTCAAATGCACCCCAACGTCCATCCGGCAACTCCACCACAACATCAATCTCATTATCTTTATAATCACGATAATGAAAAACTTGAGCCCCAAAACTTTGTGCATAAATTCGCAAATCATGCACACACAATGCCTCAAAAATAAACCCAAAAGTATTTAAGTCCTGTATAAGCCGCTCTGAAGTAGCCCCCAACGCAGCAACTGCAAGAGAAGGATCTGCAAAATGCCGTTTCTCCATTTTCAAAGTTCGTCTGGAAGACCGCAGCATGGGACTGTAAGCAGGAAGATTTTCAATAACAAACAACCTCTCCAAAGCCGACAAGTACTCTGACAAAGTTTCCTTACTGACCGAATCATCTCCTAACGCAATATCACGCAACATCGTATTATTTGAAACCACAGTACTTTCATTACGCCCCAAGGAATGTAACAAAGCGCGAATCTTCGTTTTATCCCGATTTTTTTCATCCAAATGGCCAATCTCATTTTCAACAATTGCCTGCAAATATTGTTTAGCCAAATTCGCTACACGATTTGGAGCTACCCCTAAACTTCCCGGCCAACCGCCACGGACACAATAAAACACCAGTTCATCCAAAGTCACCTTTCTTGAAGTTCTCGCTTGAAACTCTTCTGCATCAAATAACTCCCACAACGAAACACTGCCATCAGATTCCCCTGTCTCAAACAAAGTCATGGTTGACATTCTCAACCGTCCAATTCGTCCCGCCCCACTGTGCAAAATTCCCTTCCTCATTGGTGTAGCCGACCCTGTCAAAATGTATTGCCCTTTATCCCGTACCTTATCAACTTCCATACGGACTGCATCCCATAGGGCAGGCACCTCCTGCCACTCATCTATAAGACGAGGTCTTGCCCCATTTAATGCAATACTGGGTTGCAATTCAACCAATGTCCGTTGCTCAAACCCGCCATCAGCCATTCCTAAGGCATAAACACTCTCCGCATGGTTTAACGCCGTCCATGTTTTACCGCACCACTTCGGGCCCTCAATACATACAGCCCCAAAAGTTTCTAAAAATTCTTGAACCTGCCCGTCAATCAATCTTGGCACATACCCCTTTGGTGTCAGCATATCACTCTTCCCCTTTCCAACTCTCAAACCTATCTTCTAACAGTATGTCCACTCAAAAGAACTGTTTTCAATATGCCAAAAGTACCATTTGCATTTGCCCAAAAGTACCATTTTTACTTGACCAAAAGTTCCATAAATTTTATCACAATTACCAACCCCTGTCAACAATTCACTTTATATTTTCGTCATAATGCGAACTTTTCTAACACCTGATACCTAATTACAGGAACACGAGTAGCCCCCGCCTTTGCGGGGGCTGGCGCCGATAAGTTTATTTGGTGGGCGACTGGGGGTGCGGATTACGCAGAAAACTTGTCACTTCCTACCAACATTGTGCAAAGCCACGCTTTGCCCGGGTGCGGAACCTTGCCTACGGCAAGAACCCGTCCCCCTACAAACCCTGCCAACCTCCCTGAACCCTGATACCTAACACCTAAAATATAATCACAGGAACATCCCACCGCAATTACTCATTACTAATTACTCATTACTCATTGCTAATTACAAAATCCCCTCGCCCATTCGCCAACATAGAAAATCACCCGATTTCCTCCTTTTTTTAAGAGAAAATCGGGTGATTTTCTCGTTTCACGCTTTTGCCAAGTCAAATTCAAAACTATTACACAACAAAACAATATTATTTTATATCACAATCTTACTGAAACAGTTATCTTTCGCACCATTCAATGTAGGTTCAGAAACTTGCAGTATAACAATATCCGGCTTGTACTTTTCTATCAAATATTTCATATCAACATTCTTTTTTATTCCCTTACATTCACTAAAATGCGTCCCAACTATCTCACCAACGAACTGGGACAAATACATTGTCATATATCCCGACATTGAATTTCCTAATATCATAACTTTAACATTATTGGGCGTAACTTTATTGGTGACCAATTTTTCGCCACGATCTTCTTCTATATTAGGATATGGATATTTATTTTTTCCTTTGAAATTTTCTACATTTCCAAGTTTTCCTGTTCTATCCGTGAACTGCAAATAAATTTCTTCTGTAAAATTTTTGCTCCACAAAGCATCATCCTCTGTCATATATATCTTTTGTACTCCCAATGCATGAACATGAGAATTGCTTTTGGGTGCTTTATGAAATGTCCCATCAAAAGGCATTCCATTATACTCAATTTTTAACCCCTGTGTTTGAAAGTATTTTAACATTGTATCTGCTGCTACAGCCATCCCAGGATAACTCCAATGATGATCGTCCCACCAATATAACGGGGCATCATATTTTTTCTTCCCTTCCATTAAAGGGTGATACAAATCAACGTAATTTACACCATATTTCTTGCTTTCTGCTATAAGTTGTTCTTCAATCATCCCCCTGTCTGTGTACTTCCTGCTTAATCTTTCCGGAACATATTCAGGATAAATAGAATTCTTATAAGGTGTTGCAATAAAGACAAATTTTGAACCCTTACTCTCACAAAAATCTTGTATCTGTTTTAACCTTTCCATCTTTACACCAATGTCAGGCAATGAATTTACAGCGTCACTTTTAACAAACAACCAACCTTTTTTACCAAACACAATATGGTTTTTGGTTGAAACTCCCATATCAAACATAAGTGTTTTCCAAAAGTAAATAATCTTTTCCCTTTTGTACAACCTGTCCTGATATGCTTTCTCAAGTTGCAAATAAAAATCCTTTTTCCTTGGCTTAAATGGTGGCAAGGCAGTTATAGTCCTGTTTTCTTTGCGTACCACTGCTGCATTTTCTTTTTCCCTGAACAATGCTTTATTGGGGATTAGCAGTGAACCTATACATAACACCGAAAATAATACCAGCATCCAT
>JAZLLX010000028.1:0-56702 GCA_045598345.1 Acidaminococcaceae bacterium
TGGGGGGATGCGGCACCTATGAATATGCAAAGATTTCCTCAAAAGAAATGCGGTTGCACCGGTACTGCTGTTTGCGTAAAATGCAATAGTGCGGACAGTATTTGCAACCAGTTTGTCTGGACCCGCCGTTGCAATCCTCAGGGCAGGATTAAAGTGATTTTGGTAGCAGAGGATTTGGGATACTAAGATGAAAAAAATTATTTCTCTTTTGGTTTTTGCGTTGTTTTGCATTACACCTCTTTTCGGTTTTGCCGCCCAGCCCAAGCCGGTGGCTTTCCTTGTGCAGGATTACACCGGCGATGTGGAGGGCAGGGATTATAAGGAATGGCGGGCGGTTACCCGTTGGGCATATCGTTTTCCTTATTACCAACTTGTAGAGGGTGAGAAGGTAGCCAATCTCCGCAGGGATTTGGATGTGCGGATTATTGACAAGGAAACGCTTGCCAAGGCAGTTAAAAATGCCCAGATGGACGCTCTTGTCCTTGTGCGGGTCTATAGGTATAGTGAGTTTATAGACAGTTCCCGTAGCGGCTGGGAGAACGGGCCGGTTGTGCGGACTGATGTGGATGCGGATTTGGTTTGCTACCGCGGGGACTTGGACAAGGTTTTGACGGACCATGTGTATGAGCACGAAATAAGGGACTTGGGCAATCACACGCAACCTGTGGAAATAGTTAAGTGGCGGCTTTGCGACTTGGTGAATACAATGGAAGGCAGGGAACTGATTCGGTGAAACCAGAGAAATGTGATGTAATAGCGGAAAAACTGAAAGATTGGGATTTTCTTAAAAATTTGCCGGAGCAGGTTTTGGATTTTCATCTGCAAACAGTTGGAAAAAAGGACGGGCTGGAATATATTTTTGTCAGGTACGCAAATAATGATCGTTGTTCTTTGGAACTGGCTTACACGGAGGAAACCGGTGATTTTGTAGTGGTGAAGAATGTGGGTTTTTTCCGTTTCCGGGATGACCGTTTTTATAACAGGGATTGTGAAAAATTTGCGGTCAAAGTTTTGCCTGCTTTGGAAAAAATTATTTTGGAAATTAGCAGGGGGCACAATGGGGGGTATCCTTCTGTGGCGGAGGGACTGGGCTTTGAGACCTGGAAAATCAGCAAGCAACTGCCAAAGGAAATCAACGGCTACAAACTATACATTACTCCCGAAACCCCTTTGCGTTTCCTGAACGGGTCCTATGTAATTGTATGCTATGAAGAAATTGAGAAACAGAATCAGCTGGCAATTTTTTATAACGAATACCGCAACGAAATTTTCGGTGAATTCAAAAGGGCGGGAATTTTTGAATTCACCAGGGATTTTGATGTGACCTTCAGTGAAGAAAAGCACGGCACAAAGAAAGAATTGTTCTTGCAGGAAGCACAAGCGAAAATTTTAGAAAACATGGAAAGTGCAATTTTAAAATTAGATTGAAAAAAATATTGACAAATCGGCTCCGTACAAGTATAATAAATAACCGACTTATGTTTTTGAAAAAAACATAGGTCTTCGGCCCGGTGGTTCAGTTGGTTAGAATGCCGCCCTGTCACGGCGGAGGTCACGAGTTCGAGTCTCGTCCGGGTCGCCAATGCCTCGGTAGCTCAGTTGGTAGAGCAAAGGACTGAAAATCCTTGTGTCCGCAGTTCGATTCTGCGCTGAGGCACCATTTTTTATGCGGAAATAGCTCAGTGGTAGAGCACAACCTTGCCAAGGTTGGGGTCGCGAGTTCGAGCCTCGTTTTCCGCTCCAATTAAGGCGACATAGCCAAGCGGTAAGGCAGAGGTCTGCAAAATCTCTATCCCCAGTTCAATTCTGGGTGTCGCCTCCATATTTTTGCCGCGGTGGCGGAACTGGCAGACGCAAGGGACTTAAAATCCCTCGGATAGAGATATCCGTACCGGTTCGATTCCGGTTCGCGGCACCAAAATGAAAACAAGTGTTTTGCACTTGTTTTTTTTGTGATATAATATTATAATATGGACAGATATCTTTTTGAAAAAGTAAAAAATCAAATTGAGCGTGCACTGATGAACCGTAAAAAGCAGTTCGTCACCGGGGACAGGGTGAACATTTTGGCGGTGACTAAAAACCATCCGCCGGAACTGATTGCGGATTGTTTTGCCAATGGGCTGACTGAAGTCGGTGAGAACCGGGTGCAGGAGGCAATGCACAAGCAGGAAGTTATTGGCAATAAGGATATTCAATGGCATCTCATCGGCCACTTGCAGACCAACAAGGCAAGACAGGCGGTTGCCGCCTTTGACCTGATTGAGTCCGTGGACAGCATGCGGCTTATGGGACTGTTGGACAAGGAAGCGGAAAGAATCAGCAAGGTGCAAAAAATTCTTTTGCAAATCAATATTGCGGAAGAACCGCAAAAGACAGGTTTTACAGTTGAGGAATATCAGTCGGCGGTTAAAGAGATAACTAAGTTACAGCATTTGTCTTTGCAGGGAATAATGGTAATCGCCCCCAACACGGAACAGACAGAAATTATCCGTTCCGTATTTCGCAAAGGATATGAACTTTTTGCAGAATTGAAAAAAATATATCCCGTCAGCATACTCAGTATGGGTATGTCGCAGGATTTTCCCATAGCCATTGAAGAGGGTGCAAATCAGGTGCGGCTTGGCAGCGCACTTTTCGGGGCAAGGGACTACAGTTTGAAATTTTAACGAGGTGAAAAAATGAGTTGGTTAAAAAAACTTTCCGAAAAAATCGGGATTACGGAAGAAGAATATGAGGAAGAGGAATTGATCCCACTTCCTACACGTGGGGAAGGGGATACGGTTCCGCCGGAATTTTTGCAGCACAAACAAAAACCTGTGTTCAAGCCGGAACTGAAGCGTGAGCCCGTGCCGGAGCCGGAACCTAAGTTTGTGCCAGTGGAAAAGCCGGTTGAAAAACCTGCCCCGAAAAAAGGTTTCTTCGGCAGCAAGAAAAAAATTTCGGAAATAAATACTGTTGAGGCGCTGGCGCAGGCAATGCACATGATTGTTTTGCAACCAAAGGACTTTGATACGGCAGCCCAGGAAATTGCTGATTATCTTATGGGCGGTCAGCCGGTCATCATTAATTTTGAAGAAACCAATGATGTGGTGGCACAAAGAATCAGTGATTTTGTCAGCGGCTGTTCCTTCGCTTTAGGCGGCACGGTGAAGAACATCGGCAGGAAAATTCTTCTTTGCGCACCGCAAAAAGTGGACATTGAATCAAAAGACAGTGCAATCTCAGAAATGAGTGACTTTGATGAGTGAGGACAGGGAATACAAGGAAATTTCCGCCACAGTGGCAGATTTGCGAATTGATGCAGTGGCAGCGGCGGGCTATGGGGTAAGCCGCAGCCGGATGGTGGAGGAAATTAAAGCGGACAGTATTTTTATTAATGGTCAGGTGGCTAAAAAACCATCACAGACCGTGAAAGAAAAGGACGAAATAAAATTTGGTGCAAGACCCAAAGTCATATTGGCGGAGGTGCGAGGCGCAACTAAAAAAGGACGAATCGGGATTACCTTACATCGTTACATTTGAGGAGGACATTATGCTTAAGCCGGAAGATTTAAAAAACAAAAAGTTTAACAAAACCATGCGGGGCTATGACCCGGCGGAGGTGGACAAGTTTCTTGAGGAAGTGCGTCAGGAACTTACATACCTCTATTTGGACAACACCAATATGAAAGAGACGCTGGAACGGGTCACGGGCAAGTTGGAGTATTATCAGCAGATGGAAAACACCATGCAGAGCGCTTTGACCGTGGCACAGGAAACCGCTGATGAGGTCAAGACCAACAGCGAAAAGGAAGCGGCACTTCTGCACAAGGAAACCTTGGCAAAATGCCAGCAAAGTATTCTTTCCGCCCAAAACGAAGCCCAAAGATTGGTGGATGAGGCAACGGAAAAAGCGTCCGAACTCTACAGCCAGATCAAGGTTCGTACGGATAATTTAAAACGGACGGTGGAAATGGAATGTCAGCAAATGCGTGACGATGCGGATGCTTATGTGGTTGATTTGCGTACCACGGTGGAAAAAGAAACTGCCGCCTTGAAAGCAACCACGGAAGAAGTGTGCAAAAAGACCAGTGAGAAAACTTTGGCGGAAACCCAAAAGATGTTGGAAACCGCACGTACGGAAGCGCACGAAATGCTTATGGAGGCCAACGGCAGTTACCGTACCATTATTGCGGATGCGGAGGACCGGAGCAGGAAAATGGTCTTTGAAGCGGAAACCCGTGCGGCTGCGGCCAAGAATGAATATGAGAACACGGTAAAGAAATATAATGCGTTCAAGAAAAACATTACTTATATGCTTCAGACCCAGTTAGGTGTTTTGGAAAATTTTGCAGGCAAACAGGACAAGGAAGAAACACCGGTGCAAACAGAGGAGCAAAAATAAAATTATTCAGGACTTGCACGAAAAACTAAAAAAATATTTCGGTTACGAAACCTTCCGCCCCGGACAGCAGGAAATTGTGGAAACGATTTTGCAGGGTCAGAATGTGCTGGCGGTAATGCCAACAGGGGGAGGCAAAAGTATCTGTTACCAGTTGCCCGGCTTGCTTATGCCGGGCTTAATTTTGGTTGTTTCGCCATTGATTTCCTTGATGAAGGATCAGGTGGAGGCCTTGCAGAAACTTGGCATCCGGGCAGAACATCTGGACAGCAGTATGAGTTTTTATGAACAGAATATTGTTTTGAACCTTGCCCTTACGGGGGAATGCAAAATTCTTTATGTGTCCCCGGAACGATTGCAAAGCCAGGAGTTTCAGCAGTTTGCCCAAAAGGTGCACATCTCTTTGTTGGCAGTGGATGAGGCCCATTGCGTATCCCAGTGGGGACGGAGTTTCCGTAAGGAATATTACGAAATACCACTTTTTGTAGCAACCCTTACCCATAAACCCATTCTTACTGCTTTTACAGCCACCGCCACGCCCCAAGTCCGTCAGGATATTTTGCAACATTTGGGAATGAAAAATGCCAAAGTATTTGTACACGGTTTTGACAGGCCTAATCTGCAGTTTGCAGTCAGACGGACGGGGAATAAGGATTTGGCAGTTATGGATTTTTTGACAAAGCATAAGGGGCAAAGCGGGATTATCTATTGCTCCACAAGGGAACAGGTGAGGGAATTGGATAAGACATTGCAACGCTCAGGGGTGGCGTGCTGCCGCTATCACGGTGGACTTACGCCTTTGGAACGGCAGAATAATCAAAATGCCTTTTTGGAAAACCGCTGTCCCGTTATAGTTGCCACCAATGCCTTTGGCATGGGCATTGATAAGAAGGATGTAAGGTTTGTATTGCATTACAATCTGCCCCTGACGGTGGAAGGATATTATCAGGAGGCAGGCAGGGCAGGACGGGACGGGGAACCGGCGGACTGTGTATTGCTTTATAATCCCATGGATATTGATATTTGCGACTATTTGATACACGAAGGAGAATCCGACCTGGATACAATTAAAATGGAACGGGAATTGTTGAAGGAAATGGTACGTTACACAGGGGCAAAGGATTTGAGAAGATTTATTCTTGAGTATTTTGGGGAAGGGGAAAATAATTAGTAATTAGTAATTAGTAATTAGTAATTAGTAATTAGTAATGAGAAATTATGGTAGGATGTTCTGGTGATTAAAAATAGGTATCAGGTTTGAGGTGTCAGGTTTCAGGGAAGTTGGCAGAGTGCGAACTTTCCCTGACTCCTTTATTCAATCGTATATAAAAAATTTAAAATACTATTTATTTTAGTTGACATATATAGTATAATATTGCTTAAACATATTTTTAGATTTGATTTTGGAGGATTTTGATTTGGACACTTTAAGAAGTTTCGCCAAGAGGGCGGTAAGAGGTAATGAGAAGAACAAGAATGCCGGCAAGATTTTAATTATTCCTTTGGGCGGGTTGGGTGAGATTGGCAAGAATATGACTGCCATCCAATATGGCAACGAGATAATTGTTATTGATGCAGGACTGATGTTCCCGGATGATGATATGCTGGGGATTGATATTGTCATTCCCGACATAACTTATCTTTTGGAAAACAGAAATATGGTCAAAGCCATTTTTCTTACCCATGGTCACGAGGACCATATCGGCGCCCTGCCCTATGTTTTGAAGCAGTTAAATGTACCCGTATATGGGACTGCATTAACCTTGGGGATTTGCAAGGGCAGAATGGATGAGAATGGTGTAAGCACAAAGAATTTTCATGTGATAAAGCCGGGGGATACGGTACGCAAGGGGAGTTTTGTGGTTGATTTTATGCGGGTCAATCATTCCATTCCCGATTCTGTTGCCCTGTCCATCAACACACCCATAGGCAGGATTATTCATACGGGGGATTTCAAAATTGATCATACACCCGTGGACGGTCAGGTAACACAATTCAATCGTTTTGCTGAATATGGAGACGCAGGCGTACTTTGTCTTTTAGCAGATAGTACGAATGCTGAACGTCCGGGTTTTACTCCCAGCGAAAAATCTGTTGGTAATGTTTTTGATAATGAATTTAATAATGCCAAGGGACGCATTATTGTAGCGACTTTTTCTTCTAATGTCCATCGTATTCAACAAGTAATTGACAGTGCCTACAAATATAAACGTAAAGTGGCAGTCATTGGCAGGAGTATGGAAAATGTTGTGAAGATTGCCAGTGAACTTGGCTATCTTACTTTACCAAAGCGTACATTAATCAATATTGATGATGTTAAAAATTACACTGCCAACCAAGTTGTTATTGTTACAACTGGTAGTCAGGGTGAACCCATGAGCGCATTGACAAAAATGTCCATTGGGGACCACCGTAAAGTTACAATTGTTCCCGGAGATACTATTATTATTTCAGCTACACCTATTCCCGGCAATGAAAAAATGGTTTCCCGTACAGTGGATAATCTTTATAAATTAGGTGCCAATGTGGTTTATGAACGTTCCAGCGGTGTGCATGTGTCCGGCCATGCCAGTCAGGAAGAATTGAAACTGATGCATAATTTGGTGCGTCCGAAATTCTTTGTGCCGGTGCATGGGGAGTTCCGCCATTTGATTTGTCATGCCCGGCTTGCCCACAGTATGGGGATGCCCAAGGACAATATTGTTATTGGTGAAAACGGTTCCGTTATTGAACTTACCACCAATGGTATCAAACGGAAAGGCAGGGTGCCGGCGGGCAAGGTTTTGGTTGACGGTTTGGGCGATGTGGGTGATATTGTGCTGCGTGACCGCAAACAACTCTCTCAGGATGGTATTATGATTGTGGTTGTAAGCATTGACAAGGAAACTTGCCGCTTGGTGAACGGCCCGGATATTGTGTCCCGGGGCGTGATTTATGTAAAGGAATCGGAAAGTTTAATGGACGAAGCCAGGGACAGGGTGGCAGCGGCCTTGGAAAAATTTGGCGGCCGGGGCTATGCGGAGTGGCCCGCATTGAAAACCACCATCCGTGACACCTTGGGAAGATTTCTGTATGAAAAAATCAGACGCAGACCCATGATTCTGCCAATCATTATGGAAGTGTGACAGAGGTATTTTGTGCGTAAAAAAATTGAACAGGAAATAATTGAAGAAGAATTGGATTTGGAAGAAGAAAAGGCAGGCCGTGACTGGGTTATGATGGCATTCGGCGTTTTTTGCCTTTTGGTGGCCATTGTCTTTGCTGTTGCCTGCCTGTTTGGAGACAATATTACCCAACTGGCCAATGTTAAACTGTACATCGGTTATGTTTTTGGCCGGTGTATGCTGGCCTTGCCTTTGGTATTGGTGATTGTCGGTTTTAGCATTTTATCCGATGGGGAATACAAATTTTTCAATAAGAAAAATTTCGGGCTTTTGCTTATTGTTGCTTCCCTCTGCGGAATTGTGCATTGTAACCGTATTCCCTTTGATAAGATTATTTATCCGACGGAACTTGCCAATGGGGGCGGACTGATTGGCGGTTTGGTTCTTTTGCCCCTTAGCAAATATTTTGACAGCAACATAATTATGATTGTTTTAGGTGTAATTTTGTTTGCCGGTGTGCTTTTTGTTATTCCCTATTTTGATTTGCTGAACGGTATTTTCTATCCCTTCAAACTGATTTACAAAACCATCACCAAACACAAAGATAATGATTATGATGAAAACAATTTTGATTACACAGATGGGGAAGAGGATGAGGAAGAAACAGAAGAGCAGGATGAATTCATTGGCAGGCAAAAAAAATATAAACAACTGAAAGAACCGGCACACACATCCCCGGTTATTTCTGCCAAGGATATTATTGCCAAACATGCAAAACAATCACATGATGAGCGTATGTCGGCAGCGGAGGAAAAGGGGAATCCCGTAGGCGAACTTTACAAAAGAAAAGAATTCAAACAGTACAGTGACGGTATCCGCAAGGAAAGTTTTTTGGAAAGGGTGGTTCCTTTTGGCTCTGATAATGTTTATGACAAAAAGGAAGTCAAAAATGCCCTGCGTGAAAATCCTGTAAATGTTCCTCCTTGGATGGAAGAGGAAACCAAGCCCAATTCCGCCAGAACGGTTTTTGGCGCTTCCATGTATAACTCCCCCAAGCAGGAAAATGAAAAAATAATTCCTTTGCATCCCGCCAATCCTGAACCGGAACCTGTACAGCCGGAGCAGGATGCACCTCTTGTGATTAAACATTACCGGCCCAATGCGGAGGATGATATTGTTTTGACGGATGACAATACAAAAACTGCGTCAGCCAACACCAAAAAGAGAATTGCCCGCAGCAACTGTTACAAACTTCCTAAAGCGAATTTATTGAACAAACCCCGGCATATCAGTTCCGCATCCTACGAAAAGGATATAGAGGAGCAATGCGGTATTTTGGAACAAACTTTAAAAGATTTTCGTGTTCATGCCAAGGTTAACGGTGTTACACGGGGGCCCAGCGTCACCAGATTTGAAATACAGCCCGCTGCCGGTGTGAAAGTCAGCAGTATAACCAATCTGGCGGATGATATTGCTTTGAAATTGGCTGCCAACGGGGTGCGGATTGAGGCGCCCATTCCCGGCAAGGCCGCTATCGGCATAGAAGTTCCCAATGTTAAAACAGATCAGGTTTTCATGCGGGAAATTATTGAGGACAAATATTTTGAAACCAGACCTTCCCCCCTTTGTGTCGGCTTGGGCAAGGACATTAACGGGGAAGTGATTGCCATGTCCATTGACAAAATGCCCCATTTGCTGATTGCGGGTTCCACGGGCAGCGGCAAATCCGTTTGCATCAACAGCATTATTGCCAATATTCTTTTCAAAGCCCGCCCTGACGAAGTCAAATTGATTTTAATAGACCCCAAAGTTGTGGAACTGTCCAATTACAATGGCATACCCCATCTTTTGACCCCGGTAGTCACAGATATGAAAAAAGCGGCTTCCGCACTGCATTGGGCAGTAAAAGAAATGGAACGCCGCTACACATTATTTGCCGACAGCAAAGTTAGGGAGATAAACAGTTATAACAATGTGGCAGAAGAAAAACTACCCTTCATCGTTGTAGTAATTGACGAGTTGTCCGATTTGATGATGGTGGCACGCATTGATGTGGAGGATGCAATTTTGCGTCTGGCGCAAAAGGCCAGAGCCGCCGGCATTCATTTGATTTTGGCAACCCAACGTCCCAGTGTGGATGTTATCACGGGAATTATAAAGGCGAACATTCCTTCACGCATTGCTTTTGCAGTTTCATCGCAAACGGACAGCCGCACTATTTTAGACACTTCCGGTGCGGAAAAACTAATCGGTCACGGGGATATGCTTTATTTCCCCATAGGGGTGAACAAACCGGTGCGTGTGCAGGGGGTTTTTGTCAGTGATGATGAATTGAACAGGGTGCTGGAATTTATTACTGCCCAAAATTTGGATGTGGAATTTGTGGACGATATTACCACTCAAAAACTCAGTTCCGATGACAAAGATGACAGGAACAATGATTCAACGGAAATTGATGATGAAATTTTTCCTGAAGTTTTACGCTTGGTTGCGGATACCGGGCAGGCATCCGCCTCCATGTTCCAGCGCCGTTTCCGAATCGGTTACACACGGGCCGCACGGCTTGTGGACACCTTGGAGGAGATGGGTGTTATCGGTCACCCCGTGGGGAGCAAACCAAGAGAATTGATAATGTCCAGGGAAGAGATAAATGAAAAGTTCTTTAGTGATGGAGGAGGAATATAATGGAAAGCACAATTGGCAGTATTTTAAAACAGGCAAGAGAAGAGAAACAATTAACTTTAGAGCAGGTTTCCGAAGCAACATCCTACAGGGTCAAATCTTTGGAGATGTTGGAAAATGATGATTACAGCGGTTATCCCAGCATGGTTTATGTGAAGGGACTAATCCGCGGGTATGCCAATTATTTAGGATTGGACGGGGTGGCACTGGTCAATGAATTTAAAGAAACAGCCACTTACAAGAATTCTTCCGTGCAAACCATTGGCAACACTCAAGTGGCAAAAAATTTGAATTTGAAGCAGGAACCCGGAGTCGGCACTTCCAAAAGTTATGTTAAGGAATCCAAGCCGTTTCCTAAAGGGCAGTTTGTTCTGGGTCTTTTAGTTTGTTGCTTTATGTATGGGGCATATTCCTACACTCCCGAAATTATGGCTTATTTTCAAGGTAACTCCGCTAAAATTGAAGAAGTGAAAGAAGATGTCTCTTCTATGTGGGGGTTAAAGGACAAGTTTAACAATATTTATGAAACAGTGGTTAATTTGGTCAATGAATTTCATGCGGAAGAACACAGCCAAAAAACCGAAACAGTTCCGCCGGACAAGGTTCAGCCGGTGCAGCCGCAACCTCAGGCGCAGGAACCTGTGACCCCTCCGGCAAAACCGGCAGAAAAGAAGCAACAACAGGTTAATGCCATTGCCCCCCGTGAGGACAGGGTGGTGGTGGAACTTACCGCTTCCGGCCAGTGCTGGATTGACGTGTTTGCTGACGGTAAGGCAGTGTACAGCGGCATGATGACCAAAGGCCGTTACAAAATTTTTGATGCCAAAAAACGGGTAACGGTGAAATATGGTAATATTGGCGTTATGCAAGTTACCGTGAACGGAAAGCCGGTGAATATGCGTGGGGAAGCAGGGGTTACAACCAAACATTACCCACGTTAATCTATGAAAGATTTTTTGCCGATTTCCCCTGAAGAAATAAAAGAACGTAATTGGGACAGCATTGATTTTTTATTCATCAACGGTGATGCCTATGTTGACCACCCATCCTTTGCCGGTGCCGTAATTTGCAGAGTTTTGGAGGCACAGGGATACAAGGTTGCCATGCTTTGCCAGCCCGATTGGCACGACATCAGGAATTTTGCCGTGTTGGGAAAACCCAACTATGCCGTACTCATCTGTGGCGGAAATTTGGATTCCATGCTTTGCCATTACACCGCCGCCCGTAAAAAACGTTCTGACGATAAATATACCCCTGGGGGTACGGGCGGAAAAAGACCTGACCATGCAACTGTTGTATATAGCCGGTGCATAAAGAAACTTTGGCCGGATATGCCGGTCATTATTGGGGGCATTGAGGCCAGTTTACGCCGTTTCGTCCATTATGATTTTTGGGAAAATGCCCTTCTGCCATCCATTTTGGAAGATAGTGGGGCGGATTTGCTTGTTTTCGGTATGGGCGAAAAACAGATTGTGGAAATTGCTGACTATTTGGCAGGCGGAGCGTCTTTAGGTGATTTGCACTATATCAAAGGTACTGCCTATGCCTGTGACAAAGAAGAAATTACCAATTTGACTGATTTTGTTGAATTGTCCGCATATAAGGAAATCATTAAAAACCGCAAATTGTTTGCGACTGCCTACAATTTGCAGGCGGATGAACAGGACCCCATCAGAGGAAAGACCATTGTGCAGCAGGGGAGGGACAAATTCATTGTTCAAAATCCGCCGGCTGACCCCTTAAGTGAAAAGGAAATGGATGCTGTCTATGATATTGGATATCAGCGGCTTTGCCATCCCTCATATAATGCCCAGGGCGGAGTGCCTGCTTTGGATGAGGTCAAATTCAGCATTATCAGTTCCCGGGGATGCTTCGGTTCCTGCTCCTTCTGTGCGATTCATGCCCATCAGGGGAGAATTGTTCAGGCACGCTCCCATGCATCTGTTTTGCGGGAAGCGAAACTTTTGACAACTTTCCCGGATTTCAAGGGGTATATTCACGATGTGGGAGGGCCTACAGCAAATTTCAGGCATCCCTCTTGCGCCAAGCAATTAAAGGTAGGGACTTGTAAAGAGAGAAAATGTCTGTTCCCCGAGCCCTGTCCCAATCTTAATGCGGACCATAGTGACTATGCGAAATTGCTCAATGAAATAAGAGCATTGCCACATATTAAAAAAGTATTTATTCGTAGCGGCATCCGTTACGATTATCTGCTGTGTGATAAGAATGATGTTTTCTTCAAACAACTTTGTGAGCATCATATTAGCGGACAGTTAAAAATCGCCCCGGAGCATATTTCTGATTCCGTCCTTGCCTATATGGGCAAGCCCAACAAAAAAGTGTATATGGACTTTATGCGGAAATTTCAACGCATAAACAAGGAATTGAAATTGAACCAGTTTTTAGTTCCCTACTTCATCAGCAGTCATCCCGGTTGCAAACTTCAAGATGCTGTAAGTTTGGCTGAATTTTTACGGGATATAAAACATTATCCCAAGCAAGTGCAGGATTTTATTCCCACTCCCGGCAGTGCCTCAACTGCCATGTATTACAGTGGGACGGATTTGGAAACAGGCAAAGACATTTATGTGGCGAAATCGGCAAATGAAAAAGCCATGCAACGGGCGTTGCTGCAATACAGAAATCCCCGTAATTACCGTCTGGTTTTACAGGCCTTGCGTTTGGCAAAACGGGAAGATTTAATTGGAAAAGGGCCAAAATGTTTGATTCATTGAGAAAAAATAAATTATATATCTTTTTTGCCGCCATAATCCTATGTTTGGGTGCGTATTTCTCTTTCAGGGATATCCAATCAAGTCCAACCCATAGGGAATTGGTGGTTTATTCAGATTTGCACAGTGATTTTTTTAATGCGTTGGCGGATGCTTATACCAAGGAAACTGATTCAGACCTCAAAATCCGTAAGATTATTGAATTGGACGGGAAAAATATCCAGGCCGATTTAATCTTGACCAATTCCCTTGTGCTGAATGAAATGGCGGAAGCGGGCTCATTGGAAACCTTGGATATTCCCGTTCAAAATAACATTCAAAAAGAATTGTCTTCATCTCAAAATCATTGGGTAAGTATTTTTTATGACCCGGTTGTTTTGGTCATCAACAGGGAATATGCCAGAAAATACGGGCAGGCACATTTAACCAAATGGGATGACCTTTTGCATCTCAAAAAAGCCAGAATAGTGGTGGATAATTTTAATGCGTCAGACATCCAAAATGATATTTTGGGCAGTTACGCATCTAATTTGGGGGAGAAAGCAACATTAAAATATTTTTCCCAGTTGAATAAATTTGTGGTGCAATATGCCAAGTTTCCTTTCACCCCTGTGCGTATGATTGCCTCCGGGGAAGCAGATTTGGCGATTACTTTACGCAGTAATTTGTATGAATTTTCGGATAATTCTTTTCCTGCGTATTTCGTGGAACCCGAGGAAGGGACACCCGTTGTTGTTTATGGGGCAGGTGTTTTCAAAGGGTCTGATTCCGGTGCGGAAGCAAAAGAATTTATCAACTGGCTGATAAATTCCTTTTCCGTTAAAAATGTTGCTTTGCAGGAAGAAACAGGTTACAGGTTTCTGAACAAAAAAGAAAGCGGCAATGCCGGTAATCTTTGGTTGAATTATGCGTATAAGGACAAAAGTTCTCTTGACAAATTGGTTTTGAAATGGTACGGGAAAGTCAGGTTTGGCAAATACAAATGAAAGATATAATCGGAATAATCAGTTTGGGATGTCCTAAAAACCGGGTGGATTCAGAGGTTATTTTAGGCCAACTGCAAAGTAAAAATTACAGAATATCTGATGATGTTTCCCAATGTGACATTATCATTATCAACACTTGCGGTTTTATTGAAAGCGCCAAGCAGGAATCCATAGATACAATCTTGGAAATTGCTGAACTGAAGAAAACCGCCAAGTTAAAGTATTTGCTTGTGGCAGGTTGTCTTGCCCAAAGATACGGGGAAGAATTGTTTAGCAGTTTGCCGGAAGTGGACGGAATTATCGGCACGGATGTTTTCCCTGAAATTGTTGGTCTTATTGAAGAAATCAAAAAGGGGAAACGGGTTATGCGGAGGGAACGGGGCGAACCCATCAAATGTGCTTATCCAAGAGTGCTTACAACCCCAAAGCATTACGCTTATCTGAAAATTGCTGAAGGTTGCAATAATTATTGCTCCTATTGCATTATTCCTAAAATTCGTGGCACCTACAAAAGTAAGCCCTTTGAGGCCGTTATTGAGGAAGCAAAGACATTGGCCCAAAGCGGTGTTAAAGAATTAATTTTAGTGGCACAGGACACAACCTTGTACGGAAAAGATTTGTATGGCAAATTGCGGCTGCCCGAACTTTTACGTGAGTTAAGCAAAATTTCTGGTATTCAATGGATTCGGCTGATGTATATGTATCCTAACAGTTTTACGGATGAACTCATTGAATGTTTTGCATCCCTGCCCAAATTAGTGAAATATGTGGACATTCCCTTGCAACATGCCAGTGATAGGGTATTAAAGGAAATGAACCGTAATGATACCAAGAAACAAATTACTAATTTGTTAAAAAAATTACGTTCAAAAATTCCTGATATTGTTATTCGTACAACCTTTATTGTCGGTTTTCCCGGTGAAACAGATGCTGATTTCCAAGAACTTTGTGATTTTGTTAAAGAACAAAAGTTTGAGAATGCCGGAGTTTTCCAATATTCCAAAGAAGAAGGAACTTTTGCCGGAGCACGAAAAGACCAGATTGCCAAGAGGGTCAAAGAAAAACGCTATAATGCCCTGATGTCCTTGCAGGCCAAAATTTCGGAAATGCGGCATAAAGAATTGGAAGATAAAACACTTGATGTTGTTATTGAGGGTTATAGTGAGAATGACAAAACACTTGCATTTGGTCGTTCTTACAGAGAAGCGCCGGAAATTGATGGTAATATCTTTATTGAAAATGTTAAGAATATCCCCGTTGGTGAAATCGTCAGAGTAAAAATTACCCAGGGTTTTGCCTATGAAATAGTGGGAGAGTTGGAGGAAGTTTAATGAAAATAGTTAAAGACGGTTATCCATTTATTATATTCAGTTTGATTTTGACTGCGGTTGTATTTTATTTTTGGGGTATTGTTTGGGCGGTTGTGCCCTTTGTTTTGGCATTATATTTTGCTTATTTTTTCCGCAATCCCGACAGACCCTTGCCCAATGATGAAAATATTCTCTATGCGCCGGCGGACGGCAGGGTAATGAACATTGAGGAAATTTTTGATGATGAATATCTGAATGCACAAGCCCTCAAGGTTACGGTATTCCTTAGTGTTTTCAATGTACATGTCAACCGCAGCCCTATGGCGGGGGAAATCAAATACCAACGTTATAATGAAGGGAAATTCGTTCCTGCCTTTGATAAAAAAGCAACCTTCAAGAATGAACGCCATGCCATCGGGTTGGATAACGGCAAGATTAAAGTTATGGTGACCCAAGTGGCAGGACTTTTGGCAAGACGTATTGTCAGTTGGGTTACTTTGGGCAATGTGGTGAAACAGGGCGAATGTTACGGAATGATTAAATTTGGCAGCAGTACGGAATTGGTCGTTCCCAAAAATGTGGAAATATTAGTCCGCAAAGGACAAAATGTAGTAGGGGGAGTAACCCCCATGGGGAGAATAAAAGCATGAATTACAGACGGATTGTACCCAACAGCATCAGCGGTTTCAGTTTGCTTTTGGGTGTTATTTCAATATTCAAATCTTTTGAAGGGGATTTCTTTTGGGCTTCGGTTTTGATAATTCTGGCAATTTTGGCGGATGCCTGTGACGGCAGGGCGGCACGTCTGTTGAAATGTCAGGGGGAATTTGGTGTACAACTTGATTCCCTTTGTGATTTGGGCAGTTTTGGCGTTGCTCCGGCAATTCTGATTTATCAATATGCTCTTACTGATTTAGGTTTGTGGGGCCAGATTGTTGCGGGGTTATTCACTTTTGGCGGCGCCATGCGTTTGGCACGCTTTAATGTGAACAGTTCTGTAGTGCATGGTTATTTTCAAGGTATGCCCATTCCCGCAGGGGCTTGTTTTTTGGCGACTTATGTATTAAGCGGCTTTAATTTTGGTCCAGTCCTGACTGCGGTTTTTGTTTTGTTTGTGGCCTGCCTGCTTTACAGCAATGTGAAATTCCCTGACTGCAAATCACCGAACAATCTTTTGGGACCATTGAAATTGCCGCCACTTTTTTTGGCTATTGCCTTAGGCGTTTATATGCTCTGGGTAAATCCCCAAGGTTGGATTTTTACCCTGATGTGTGTATATACCTGTGCCGGGGTGTTTAATTTTTTTTATCTCTTTTTCACAAATGACTGATTCGGAACTTATCGGACAACTGCTAAACAAATACAAAGAAACCATTGCTTTTGCCGAGTCCTGCACCGGCGGTCTGGCGGCCAGTATGATTACGGATGTTGCCGGCTCCAGCACCTATATGCAGGGCGGTATTGTTTGCTATACCAATGAAATTAAGGCACAGATTTTAGGAGTTAAAGAAGAAACTCTTGTCAAATTTTCCGCCATCAGCGAGGCAACTGCAAAAGAGATGGCAGAAAATATCCGCCAAAAGTTTCATTCTGATTATGGCATGGGCATTACAGGCAACGCCGGCCCCGGCGTAAGCGAGGGAAAGCCCTTAGGGCTGGTGTATATTGGTATTGCCTCTGCAAAAAAAACAAAGGTTTGGGAACTGCATTTTAACAGTACCCGTACTGAAAACAAAAAACAGATTGTGGCGAAAGCATTATCGTTGTTGAAAGAATTTATAGAGTTAGAGAAGGGAGAGCAAAATGCGTAATATCGGAATTATTGGTGGCAGCGGTGTGTACAACCCGGAGATTTTGGAAAAAGCGGGGTTCAAAAATGAATTGGTGCATACACCCTACGGGGATGTACCTTGCTTGCAGGGTGAAAAATTCGGTAACAAAGTAACTTTCATTTCCCGTCACGGAACCCAGCACAGCACCCCGCCACACTTGATAAATTATCGGGCAAATATTGTCGCTTTGAAAAAAATGGGAGTGGGGGAAATAATCGCCACCGCCGCCGTGGGCTCCATCAATAAAGATATGCAGTCCGGCCATTTTGTCATCTGTGACCAGGTGCTGGATTTTACCAAATCCAGAATCAGCACTTTCTTTAACGGTACTGATTTCCCTGTCGGCCATGCAGATTTTACCCATCCCTATTGTCCGACTTTGAGAAATATTTTGCTTGACTGTCTGGAAGATATGGGTGCAATTTATCATAAAACTGGAACTATGGTGGTTACGGAAGGTCCCCGTTTTGAAACACCGGTTGAAATTAAAATGTATGCCCAATTCGGTGGGGATGTGGTGAATATGACGGGAATGCCGGAAGCAATTTTGGCAAGGGAAGCAGAGATGCATTATGCCGTGATTGCTGTGGTGACCAATATGGCGGCAGGAATCAGCACCATCAGTTTGAGCCACAGTGAAGTATTGGAAAGTATGAAAAAATCAGAAATTGCCTTAAATAATCTCATTGACAATTTTATTGCTTATGACAAAAAAGTTGACAAGCAATGTTTTTGCGATACCGCTATGAAAGATTTTGGAGGTTTTAAAATCTGATGTATGCCACAATGATTTGGGAAAACGACACATTATCCCTTTTGGACCAGACCAAACTTCCCCAAAAAACCGTCTATATAACCTGCTATGATTACCGGCAGGTCAAAGAAGCCATTGCCAAACTGGAAGTGCGGGGGGCGCCCGCCATTGGTGCCGCCGCCGCTTTTGCTATGGTGTTGGGGGCAAAGGAAATAGAAAATTACTCTGTCTTTATGGAGAAATTGAAGAAAATCAGGGATGATTTAATCAGCGCCCGTCCTACGGCGGTTAATCTTGCCTGGGCCTGCCACCAACTTTATAACTGTGCCGCCACATGTTCATTGGACATCAGTTTTGACATTCTCATTGCCCGGATGGAAGATTTGGCATTGCAAATTTATAATGACGATATAAAATGTAATAAACTGATTGGCAAATACGGTGCTGAAATTGTACCCGAATCCGCCACCCTTATCACCCATTGCAATGCCGGCGCCTTTGCCACCTGTGGCTGGGGAACGGCATTGGGAGTTATCCGCAGCGCCCATTTGGCAAAAAAGATTAAAATGGTCTATGTGGATGAAACCCGCCCGCTTTTGCAGGGTGCCCGCCTGACCGCCTATGAATTGCAAAAAGAAAACATCCCTTGCACATTGATTACGGATAATATGGCGGCCTGGACGATTAGAACCAAAGGTGTGGATATGGCCATTACGGGGGCGGACAGAATCACTTTGAATGGTGATACGGCCAACAAAATTGGTACTTACGGACTGGCTTTAATCTGCAAAGCCCATAATATTCCTTTTTATGTGGCGGCACCCGTAAGCACTTTTGACTTTACCGCCGCCACGGGAGCGGATATTCCCGTGGAACAGCGGAAAGGGGAGGAGATTACCAAAATCGGTGATAAAGTTATTGCTCCTGAGGGAGTTGCAACTTTTAATCCTTCCTTTGATGTTACCCCCAATGAATTGATTACGGGCATCATAACCGAGTACGGCATTATCCGTGCCCCCTATATTGAAAGTATCAAGGCATTGCAAGGGAAAGTAAAAAAATGACAGCGTTATCCGTGCAAAAAGAGATTGTGGCTACCGCCCAATCTTTTCTTAAAAGCAATTTGACAGTTGGCAGTTGGGGCAACATCAGTTGCCGTGTGGGGGACACCCTTGCCATTACGCCATCGGGAAAGTCCTATGAAAATTTGCAACCGAAGGACATTGTTATTGTGGGGAGAAAACATCCCCTTGCCCCCAGCAGCGAACTCTTTTTACATCAGACCATTTATACGGCAAGACAGGACATTCAGGCCATCATTCATTCTCACAGTGTTTATGCCACGGCCTTGGCCTGCCTACATAAGGATCTGCCCATATTAACGGAGGACATTGCCCAACTTGCCAACGGCAAAGTAATTAAATGTGCGAAATATGCTTTGGCGGGGACAGAAGAATTAGCAAAAAATACAGTTAAGGGTTTGGGAAAGGGATTGGCTGTATTGCTTGCCAATCATGGAGCGGTAGTTTGCGGCACAAGTTTGAAACAGGCCCTTATGTTCACGGAACTTTTGGAAAAGGCCGCCCAAATATATTGCGTCAGCAAAGCCACAGGAGGCAGGGTGCATCCCTTGACCTCTGCAAATATAGAAAAACTGAAAAACTTTTATTTTACTTGTTATGCCAAAAGGCAAGAAGGTGATTTAAAATGATGTATGATTTAGCGATTAAAGATGTTTATTTGGCAACAGAAAACAGTCAGGAAAGTTTTAACATCGGCATTTTGGGCGACACCATTGCCTATATCGGCAAGGAGGAAATCTCCGGCAGGGAAACCATCAACGGCAAAGATATGCTGGCGGCTCCCGGCTGGGTGAACACCCACACCCACACCGCCATGGCCTTGTTACGTTCTTATGCGGATGATATGGAACTCATGCCCTGGCTTCAGAACAAAATCTGGCCCATTGAAGCCAAAATGAAAACGGAGCAATTTAAGTGGGGTTCTTATTTGGGCGTTTTGGAAATGCTGAAGGGCGGCACAACCTGCTTTAATGATATGTATTTCTTTATGGACGAAACCGCTAAAGCAGTTCAGGATGCGGGCATTAAAGCAGTACTTTGCCGGGGCATAATGGGGGATGACCCCACTGACGATTACCGGCTTAAAGAAAGTGTTGATTTTCATCATAATTGGCATAACCGGGCAGAGGGAAGGATTAAGGTTGCCTTTGGCCCCCATGCACCCTATACCTGTACCAACAGATATTTGGCAAAAGTGATTGAACTGGCAAAACAGGAAAATATGATGATTCATATGCATTTGGCGGAAACCCAGTTTGAAGTTGACACCTGTATCAAAGAAAAAGGGAAAACACCCATTCAACTGATGGATTCATTGGGAATGTTTGAACAGCCGACTGTTGCCGCCCATTGCGTTTATGTAAATGACAAAGATATGGAAATTATGGCTGCCAAACATGTGGCTGTAGCCCATAATCCCCAAAGCAACCTTAAATTATCCAGCGGCATTGCACCGGTTAAAGAAATGCTTGACAAAGGGATTTTGGTAACAGTGGGTACGGACGGCCCCAGCAGCAACAACAATCAGGATATGCTGGAAGAAGTCCGCACCGGTGCGTATTTGGCAAAATGCAAGAGCACCTTGCCCACAACCATGCCGGCGGTTCAGGCCTTGGAAATCGGCACTTATAACGGGGCAAAAGCACTGGGATTTGAAAATGTGGGCAAACTGGAGAAGAACTATAAGGCGGATATTGTGCTTTACAAATTGGTCGAACCCTATTGGTGCCCACGCCACAACTTAGTCAGCAACTTGATTTATGCCGCTTCTTCCAATGATGTTGACACCGTTGTTGTAAATGGCAAAGTGCTTATGAAAAACAGGGAAGTGCTGTCATTGGATGAAGAAAAGATTAAATTTGAAACCAATAAAATTGCCAAGGAATTAGTAAATCAATAATGGAAAACTTTAATTTTTCTGAAGAACAGGCGTTGGCAGAAGCCAAACGCTGTTGGAATTGCCCCAATCCCCAATGCGTAAAAGGTTGTCCCGTGCATACACCCATTCCCAAATTTATTCATGAAATTGTTTCGGGCAATTATGCAGGGGCGGCAGAAATGCTTTTGGAAAATAATATTTTTTCTCCCATCACTTGTCGTGTTTGTGCCCAGGAAAAGCAATGCGAAGGTCATTGCGTACAAGGCATAAAAGGCAAGAGTATTGCCATTGGTGCTTTGGAGCAATTTGTGCATGATTATCTTAAAATCAATAAAATTATATTAAAAGACAATGAACCCATAGAAAAAAACGGTCAAAAAATTGCTGTTATCGGCGGAGGGCCAAGCGGCTTGACCCTTGCTAACGAATTGAGTAAAGCAGGTTATGCAGTAACCGTTTTTGAAAAGCAAAAAGAACTGGGCGGAGTGTTGCGTTACGGCATTCCCACATTTCGTCTGCATCGTGAACTTATAAACGAAATTATTGATAAACTGAAAAAACAATGTGTTGAATTCCGAACAGGTTTTTCAATCAATTCTGTAGATAAATTAGAGCAATTTTTGCAGCAGGATGATTATGCAGCGGTTTATGTGGCAACCGGTACCGGCAAACCCATGTGGATGGATATTCCCGGCGAAAAAGAGTATCAGGGTGTTGATGATGCCCTTGCTTTTCTTGCCCAAAGTAATTCTGCCAATGGTGACGAATTGGCTAAATTAAAGGAAAAATATAAAGGCAAAACATTTGTGGTTATTGGTGCCGGCAATGTGGCAATGGATGCCGCAAGGGTGGCAAAACGCCTTGGAGCGGCAAAAGTTACCATTGTTTATCGCCGCAGTGAAGCGGAAATGCCTGCCCGCCATGACGAAATCCAATATGCCAAAGACGATGGGGTGGAGTTTCAATTATTAACCAATCCAACCGCCATATTGGGTAACGCAGAAAAACAAGTTTCGGACATACAATGTGTGAAAATGGAATTAGGCGAGCCGGATGCCAGCGGCCGCCGCCGCCCGATTCCCGTTCCCAATTCTGAATTTGTGATTCCTGCGGACTATGTAATTTATGCTTTAGGTCAAAGTCCGGAAATATTGCAGGACGACAAGCAAAAATTAAATGTCAGTAAAAAAGGCAATATCTTGGTTGATGAAAAAGGATGCACCAACCTTAAAAACATTTATGCCGGCGGCGATACAGTTACCGGCCCTGAAACGGTGGTAGGGGCAGTACAAGCAGCAAAGGTTGTAGCGGGGACGATTAAAGATAATGCGTAATTATGGAAGGGTAAAGGAATTAGGATTTAGGAATTAGGGAAGTTGGCAGAGTGCGATAGTTACCCTCTCCCCGGGGAGAGGGGTAGGGGTGTGGGGAAAGGTACGATAGCAATTAGAAATGTGAATTGTGAAATGATGGTAATATGTTCCTGTGATTTAATTTTGGGTTTCAGGTGTGCGAGAGTTTGCGAACCCTCGTCCGCCCCTGGAGGGGCAAAAGTAAATGAAAAGTTAAAAATCAAAAATGAAAAATTATGGTAATATGTTCCGTTGATTATATTTGGGAATTTTCGCCAAAGGCAAAAATTGCCCATAATTTATAATTTTTAACTTATAATTTTTAATTTTGTTTTGGGTGGTGGGGTGGCGACTGCATAGCTAAAGTATCGCTTTAATCGCCACCCTCAGTCAGTTGCTACGCAACTGCCAGCCCCCTCCAGGGGGCACAAGAGTCCGCAAACAGCGGACTTTCTTTATTTTAATTAAAGGAACACATTACCATAGTTTTAAGCTTTAAGCTTTTAACTTTTAATTTCTTTTCTAATTCTTGTCGTACTTTCCCCGCACCCATTCAGACTGTCTTGCATGATATTCCCCTCCGTCATAAGTTGTGCGAAAATCGCGAAAATGACGCGACTTTATAAGAAATGACGTCATTTTCACGATTTATGATAGATGTTTCACGCTCGGAAGGCAAGAGGTTCTATGAATATAAATAATTTTTTTTTGTGAAAAAGAATTGTGGTTGGGGAAATTAAAATTGTTTTTTTTGTGTGCTTCAGTTGTTTGGTTATGATTTTTATTTGTTGGTTTGTTATTGTTTAGTGAGTGTGTTTGTGGTATAATTATAAAAAAATAAATTGTTGTTAAGCATTAGTGTTCTTGCCTCCCATTATGACGGGATGGTGACAAGTGTCAAGTTAAAAGATAAACGGGGAAGGGGATTGTAAATGGCTAAAACAAAAAGCACAAAATCAAATACAGTCAATATTGGCTTTGAAGAACAGATTTGGCAGGCGGCCTGTGTGTTGTGGGGGCATATTCCTGCTGCGGATTACCGTAAAATAATTATCGGTCTTATTTTTCTCCGTTACATTTCCTGTGCTTTTGAAAGCCGTTATAAAGAGTTGGTGGCAGAAGGGGACGGTTTTGAGAACGATAAAGATGCTTATTTGGAAAAGCATATTTTCTTTGTGCCGGAGGAAGCCCGTTGGCAAAAGATTAGCGACAATGCCCACAAGCCGGAGATTGGCGTAATAATTGACGATGCTATGCGTGCCATAGAGAAAGAAAACAATGCTTTCAAAGATGTGTTGCCGAAAATTTATGCTAACCCGGAAATTGATAAAGGGGTTTTGGGTGATGTTATTGACTTGTTCACCAACAAAATGCAGATGGACGACACGGAGGCAAGCAAGGACTTGTTGGGGCGGACTTATGAATATTGCATTGCCCAGTTTGCCGCTTATGAAGGTACAAAAGGCGGTGAATTCTATACCCCTTCCAGTATCGTCAGGACTTTGGTTGAAGTGTTGAAGCCCTTTAATAATTGTCGGGTGTATGACCCCTGTTGCGGCAGCGGCGGTATGTTTGTGCAAAGCGCCAAATTTGTTAATGCCCATGCGGACAAACGGGGCGGGGCGGTGTCTGTCTATGGTCAGGAGGCCAATCCGGACACTTGGAAGATGGCAAAAATAAATATGGCTATCCGTGGCATAGATGCGGACTTTGGCAAATATCAGGCGGACACTTTTACAAATGATTTGCACCCAACATTGAAAGCGGATTTTATCCTTGCCAATCCGCCTTTCAACTACCACCCTTGGGGACAGGAAAAACTGACAAAGGATGCCCGGTGGAAATATGGCTTGCCCCCGGAGGGCAATGCCAACTTTGCCTGGATTCAGCACATGATTTATCACCTTGCACCCAACGGCAAGATTGGTTTGGTGCTGGCAAACGGTGCATTGTCCAGCCAGACCGGCGGCGAGGGTGATATTCGTGCCAATATTGTTAATGCGGACTTGGTGGAGGCCATTGTTGCCCTGCCAACCCAGTTGTTTTACAGCGTGACTATTCCCGTGACATTGTGGTTCATCACCCGTGGGAAGAAGCAGGCGGGCAAGACACTTTTTGTTGATGCAAGGCAATTGGGTCACATGGTGGACAGAAAACATCGGGATTTCAGTGATGAGGATATTCAGAAAATCGCCGGGGCGGTGGAGGACTTTCAGAATGGCAAGTTGAATGAAACCAACGGCGAAAAGGGGTTCACTGCGGTTGTGACTACCGGGGATATTGCCAAGCAGGATTATATTCTCACGCCCGGCAGGTATGTGGGTATTGCGGAGGAAGAGGATGACGGTGTGCCTTTTGATGAGAAGATGAAAACGTTGACAGGGGAATTGGCGGAGTTGTTCAAAAAGGATGAGGAATTGAAGGCAGAGATTAGGAAACAGCTCAAGGGGATTGGCTATGAAATCTGAATGGAAAAAGTGTAAGTTAGGCGATGTATGTACTAATAGTGGTAGTTACGGAATTGCTGCGTCATCAGTTGATTATTCCAATCAGTTACCAACATATTTAAGAATAACAGACATCAATGATGACGGAACTATATGTTCTGAAGGACTTAAATCTGTAGATGACCCTAATGCTCTAAAATATTGCATAGAGGAAAACGATATTGTATTTGCCCGCACTGGTGCTAGTACCGGAAGAAACTACTTTTATAATCCTAGTGATGGGAAATTTGTTTTTGCAGGTTTTTTAATAAAGTTCTCTATTGATCCTCAAAAAGTTAATCCAAAATACATTAAGTATTATTGTCTCTCCAAGGTGTACAAGGATTGGATACATTCTTTTAGCATGGGAAGTACTAGGGGAAATATCAATGCTAAGACTTACCTTAATATGCCAATTATTCTTCCAAATCGAAATCAGCAAGACTTATTGGTAGATATTCTTTCGGCGTTGGATGCGAAGATTGAGAACAACAATGCTATCAATAAAAACTTGGAAGCACAGGCACAGGCATTGTTCAAAAGTTGGTTTGTGGACTTTGAACCCTTTGGTGGCGTGATGCCTTCGTTCGCAAAAATTGAATTATTGGGAAATTTATGTGAGATTGTTACTAAAGGAACAACACCAACAACATTAGGTAGAGCATTTACAAGAGATGGTATTAATTTCATTAAGGCTGAATCAATTACAGATACACATAGTTTTGATATAAGCAAATTTGATCATATCGACGATGAAACTAATTTGTTGCTAAAACGTTCGATTATTCAGGAAAAAGATATTTTGTTTTCTATTGCAGGAACCTTAGGAAGATTTGTTATTGTTCCCCAAAGTGTTTTACCCGCAAATACAAATCAGGCGGTTGCAATAATACGTGTTCAAAACAATGTCATTGATGTAAGATATCTGTATAGCTTTTTTGTAGGTAATTGGCATAAAATTTATTACAACAAGAGAGTTCAACAAGCAGTACAGGCAAATTTGAGTTTGACTACTATCAAATCTCTGCCAATTATTGTTTTGAATGGTGAGTGGTCAAAAAGATATTGTGCTTTGATAGGACCAATTTTTGAACATATAGAAAATAATACGGAAGAAAACACCCGTCTTGCCGCCCTGCGTGACACTTTGTTACCCAAGTTAATGAGCGGTGAAATTGAGGTGTGAGGAGATAGTATGATGGAAAACAAATTACAAATCAGAAACAGTACGGTTGATTTTTTGGTTTTCACGAGGGATGCAGGTGAGAGCGGTATTGAGGTAAGAGTGCAGGACGGCAATGTTTGGCTGACCCAGATGGGGATGGGGAAACTTTTTGATGTGGAACGTTCTGTGGTTACCAAGCATCTTAAAAATGTCTATGCCGGCGGTGAATTGGACGAAAATTCAACTTGTGCAAATTTTGCACAAGTTGCCGATAATGGCAAAACCTATCAATACAGATTGTATCAGAGTGATTTTGACCGTGTTTTGTTGCAGAGTGAAGTGGCAGACAAGGTGTGAAAATCCCCAGTCGGCTACTTAAAAACTGAGCCGACAGCCCCTTTGGGAAAGGGGCGTAAAGCCAGCAGAAACTTTACCCCCTTTTGTAAAGGGGGCAGGGGGGATTTGGAGAAAAGTTATGATTTTTTACAGCAGAACATCAAAGTTAATAGCTCGTAATTTAAGAAACAATATGACACCATGGGAAAGAAAACTTTGGTATAGATTTTTGAGTAAGTATCCAATTCGTTTTCTTCGTCAAAAACCATTAGGTCGTTATATTGCTGATTTTTACTGTCATAAAGCAAAACTTGTTATTGAACTTGATGGTAGCGGACATTATACAGATATGCAAAAAAAATATGACAATATTCGGACAAAGTTTTTGGAAAGTGCCGGACTTATGGTTTTGAGATTTAGTAATTATGATATTGATAAAAATTTGTATGGTGTTTGTACCAAGATTGATTTAGTTGTGAAGGAAAGAATGAAATCAAATGGTATGGGTGAAAATCCCCAGTCACTTCGTGACAGCCCCTTTTGAAAAGGGGCGGAAAGCCAGCAGTAACTTTACCCCCTTTTGTAAAGGGGGCAGGGGGATTTGGGAAGGAGAGCATTTATGAGTAACTTAAAGGGAAAAGAATATAAACAGTTTGAGGAAATTAAAAAAGTCAGAAATGACGGTTCAGAATATTGGTGTGCAAGAGAACTGGCCGGTGTGCTTGGTTATGCAAAATGGGAAAATTTTGACAAAGTTATTAAAAGGGCTATGATAGCTTGCGATAACAGTGGTCATGCTGTTTCCCACCATTTTCCTGATGTCAGGAAAATGGTAAAAATTGGGGTTTCCACCAAGGCACTTTTGGATTACGAGCTGACCCGTTACGCTTGCTATTTGATTGTTCAAAACGGCGACCCCCGCAAAGAAGTCATTGCTTTAGGCCAGACCTATTTTGCCATTCAAACCTACAGGCAGGAACTGGCAGATGCTTATAACCAGTTGGACGAAGACCGCCGCCGCTTGGTTGTACGGGGCGATATTAAGCAGTGGAATCAACTTCTGGCAGAAACGGCACATAAGGCAGGTGTAATTACCAATGAGGAATTTGCCATGTTTCAAAATGCCGGATATATGGGATTGTACGGCGGCTTGACGGTAGATGATATACATCAACGTAAAGGGTTGGAGGCAGGCCAAAAGATTCTTGATTTTATGGGAAGTACAGAATTGATTGCTAATTTGTTTCGTATATCCCAAACGGAAGAAAAACTGCGTAAAGATGAAATAGCCAATGCTGGCGATGCGTTGAAAACCCATTATGCTGTCGGTAAAGAAGTAAGGTCAACTATTGAACGAATTGGCGGAACTATGCCGGAGGATTTGCCTACGCCTGCCAAAAGTATTCAGCAAATTGAAAAAGAACTGATGAAAAAATTAAAGAAAAAAGCGAAAGACGGTAATTTGATGTTGGATGAATAGATTTAAGGAGACAGTTTATGTCCACATACAATGAGAACGCTTATGAAAATTCCATAATTGAGTTGTTCCAAAATCTGGGTTATACCCATGTGTATGGCCCGGAGGTTGAGCGTGATTTTTATTCCCCGCTGTTTGAAACAGAACTGCGGAACGCTTTGTCACGGCTTAATCCTGCTCTGCCTGCGGATGCCCTTGATGCGGCTTTTCATAAACTGACCCATTTTGAAAACGGTTCTTTGGTTCAAAAAAATACGGTGTTCATGGATTATCTCCAGAACGGTATGGAAGTGAAATATATTGACTCACGGCATGAAACCCGCACCGGGCTGGTGCGGCTTGCGGATTATGATAATGTGAACAGCAACAGTTTTGTAGTTGCCAACCAGTGGACTTTTATTGAAAACAGTAACAAGCGTCCCGATGTTATTTTGTTTGTGAACGGGTTGCCTTTGGTGGTGATTGAGTTAAAATCCCCGTCCCGTGAGCAGACAGATGCCAGCGAGGGTTATACCCAACTGCGTAACTATATGCTGGAAATCCCTTCCATGTTTATTTATAACGCTATTTGCGTAATGAGCGACCAGCTTACTTCCAAGGCCGGCACAATCACCAGCGGTGAAGACCGTTACATGGAGTGGAAAACCAAAGACGGGAATTATGAAAATACTAAGTTTGCCCAGTTTGACACATTCTTTGAGGGGATGTTCACAAAAGTGCGGTTGCTGGATATTGTGAAGAATTTTATTTGTTTCAGCAATGAGGGTTTGAAGCAGGTTAAAATTTTGGCAGGGTATCATCAATATTTTGCGGTGCGTAAGGCCGTTGAGTCCACCAGGCGGGCAAGCGTTGCCACAGGCAGCGACCACGGCAAAGGCGGTGTGTTCTGGCATACACAGGGCAGCGGCAAGAGTTTGTCAATGGTGTTTTATGCCCATTTGTTGCAAGAGGTTATGCAGTCGCCAACCATTGTTGTTATTACTGACCGTAATGATTTGGACGGGCAACTGTTTGAGCAGTTTTGCTATTGTCAGGAATTTTTGCGTCAAAAGCCGGTACAGGCCCAGAGTAGGGAAAACTTGATAGAACTGTTGAAAGACAGAAAAACCAACGGTATTTTCTTCACCACTATGCAAAAGTTCACTGAGGGGGACAGCCCTTTAAGTGAGCGGAGCAATATTATTGTAATGGCAGATGAGGCACACCGCAGCCAGTACGGGCTGACAGAGCGGATCAAGATTGCAAAGAATGAAGTGGGGGAGGAGATTGCCAAACGGGTTGTTGGCACAGCAAGAATTATTCGCAACAATCTGCCCAATGCCACATATATTGGGTTCACGGGAACGCCAGTGTCTAAAGAAGACCACAACACAATACAGGTCTTTGGTGATTATATTGATGTGTATGATATGACTCAGGCGGTGGAGGATGGCGCCACCCGGCCTGTTTATTACGAGAGCAGGGTTGTCAAACTGCAACTTGATAAGAATACGCTGGAACTTATTGACCGTGAGTATGATTTAATGGCAGAAAATGCAGCCCCCGGTGTTATAGAGGCAAGCAAGAAGAAGTTGGGGCAGTTGGAAGCCATACTTGGTAATGAAAATACTATCAATTCTTTAGTTACAGATATTTTGCAGCATTATGAAGACAACCGTGCCAATTTGCTTACGGGCAAGGCCATGATTGTTGCATATTCACGGGAAATAGGGGTTAAGATTTATAAGCGAATTTTGGAACTTCGGCCTGATTGGGACGAGAAGGTCAAACTGGTAATGACGGGCAGTAACCAGGACCCGGAAGAATGGCATAAGTTTGTGGGCAACAAACAACACCGCAATGAATTGGCGGTGCAGTTCAAAGACAACAAGAGCAAGTTTAAGATTGCTATTGTTGTGGATATGTGGCTGACGGGGTTTGATGTGCCTTCTTTGGCGACCATGTATGTGTACAAACCTATGAGCGGGCATAACTTAATGCAGGCCATTGCCCGTGTCAACCGTGTGTTTGAGGATAAAGAGGGCGGACTTGTTGTAGATTATGTTGGTATTGCTTCCGCTTTGAAACAGGCCATGAAGGATTATACCAAACGTGACGGCAAAAATTATGGTGACACCAATATTGATAAACTGGCATACCCACGTTTCGTTGAGAAATTGGAGGTTTGCCGGAATTTGTTTGACGGCTATGATTATTCTTTGTTTATGAATGGTACGGATTTGCAAAGGGCAAGATGTATCAGCGGTGCGGTGAATTTTATTGTTGCCCCCAGGTTGCAACGTCAGGATTTGTATTTGAAAGAGGCCTTGCTTCTGCATAATGCCCTGTCCTTGTGTTCTTCCATTGTGGATGAAAAGCAACGGTTTGAGGCGGCTTTCTTTGAGGCAGTACGGGTTATGGTTGTACGACTGACCAATAATGGTGACGGCAAGCATATTTCCTTAGCGGAAATGAATAACCGCATAAGCGAATTATTGAAACAAAGTATTAAAAGTGATGGCGTAATAAATTTGTTCAGTGACATTAAAGAAAAGTTCTCTTTGTTCAATCCTAAATTCCTTGCGGAAATTGCCAAGATGAAACAGAAAAATTTGGCTGTGGAACTGTTGAAAAAACTGATAGTTGAGCAGGTGAATGTTTATCGGCATACTAATGTTGTCAAGTCACAAAAGTTCAGCGAGATTATGCAAAGGGCTTTGAACGGTTATTTGAACGGAATGCTGACTAATGAAGAAGTTATACAGGAATTGCTGGCTATTGCCCAACAGATTGCAGACGGCAAAAAGGCGGGGGAGAAGATTGGCTTGACGGAAAACGAACTTGCCTTTTATGACGCACTAACCCAGCCAAAAGCAGTTAAGGATTTTTATACTAATGAGCAACTTATTCAGATGACAAGGGAACTGACGGAAATTCTCCGCAAAAACAGGACGATTGACTGGCAAAAGCGGGAGTCGGCACGGGCGAAAATGCGGATGCTGGTGAAAAAGTTGTTAAAGAAATATAAATACCCTCCCGAAGGTCAGGAGGATGCCTTGAAAATGGTTATCAGCCAATGTGAATTGTGGACGGATAATACGGATAATTTTGAAGAGGATTACCAAGAGTTGCTTGTTGCAGATAGTGGTAAGGACTTTGGGGGAAAGAACGCATAAGTTTAGTTTTTGATAAAAATTCCGTATATAAAAATTAAACAAAAGAATATAAAAAGCACTCAAAATGACAAAACATCAAATTGAGTGCTTTTTTAATTATTGTATATAAATATCTCTTATTCCAATTCTATAGGTATATTCTTGGTGTATCTGTTTTCTTCACGTTCCATAAGGTGGGCGTATTTTCCGGACATATTTATGGAACTGTGCCTCAGGGTTTCTTGAACAACTTTTAAGTCCTTAGTTTCCTTGTACAATAATGTAGCACAAGTATGGCGTAACATATGGGCGGATTTGCCCGGTTCTTTAAGCCCGGCTTCCTTTAACCAGTTATCAATAGCACGGCGAATATTCCGTCTGTCAATACGGCTGCCATATTTGTTATGTGATGTGCTTGTAAAAACTGGAATATCTTTGGCATCCGCATATTGGGACAAGATAGATTTGTCCTTCATTTGCAAATAGTGATGTAATAATTTAAAAGTGTCAGAACGGGGATATATGATACCGTTTTTGCCCTTGCCGTGAATAAAAATACTTTGCTGTCCAAAATTTATATCCCCCTGATTCATACGGTGAATTTCCACCGTACGCAATCCTTCCAACGCCATAAAGACAATAATAACTTTATCCCGTAAAGTTTTTTCGCTGTCCGTAGGTACGATATGTAAAAGGTATTCTAATTTGCCGGCGGTCAAATAGGGGAACTTGACGATGGAAGCATCCGGATCACGGGGCGACTTGACATCCGCAACCGGGTTGTCCTGTATAAAATGAAATTTTTGCGCCACATGATAGAATTTCTTTAAACTGATTAGATTGGCATAAATGGTGGAGGCCTTAGAACCTTCCTGACGCAAAAAGTCACGGTAAAGAACAATGTGTTCCTCGCCAACATGCAAGGGGTTAATGCGGTTCATACCACACCAATTCAAATAAGCGTCAATCCTTCCAAAATAATTGTTCAAAGTATCTTGGGACGGATTGCCGTCCGCAATATACTTTGCCATGACCTCTTTATAATTGGTAAGAAAAATATTTTCTTTTTCCGTATTGGACTTGATTAAAAAATCAAGAGCGGAACTGTCTTTAGGCGGAAGCTTATCCGGAAACATTTGAAAACTCCTTTCAAAAAATAGGTGTCAGGTTACAGGTTTCAGGTGTCAGGGAAGTCGGCATAAAGCGAACTTTTTCCGCCCCAGGCGTGGGGCGGGGGACCGACACAGTTTTTAAGGTCGGTGGTGGGGTCGCTCTCTTGTAGTTAGAAGTTGTAAATTAAAGGTAAGATGTTCCTGTGATTATAATTTAGGGTTTCGGGTGTGCGGGGTTATGCGAACCCTCGTCCGCCACTAAAGGGGCGGGGGACCGTCTAAAGGAACATAGAAGGACGGTGGTGGGGTGAGCAATTAGGTTGACACTTTCAGTTAGAAATGTGAAATTAGAAATGATGGTAGATAGTTCCTGTGATTATAACAAGAAAATTGGCATAGTGCGAACTCTTGGCCCCTTTGTAAAGGGGCTGTCAGCGAAAGGAACATAGGTGGCTGACTGGGGATTTTTCAATCAAAGGAATTATTTACCATAATTATTCATTATTCTTTATTAATTATTAATTTGTTACTTGCTAATCCAATTTTCTGTACTTTTATCTAACGTCCTATATTTTATATTATAGGATGTTAGATAAAATTTGTCAAGAAGAATATACGTAAAATACGCCAAATTAGATATTGCGTAATATTATCCCCATAACGCCCATCAATATAAATACCAATTAAAAAAGTCCCTTTGATTAGTTTTTGAAACATTGTATATTATGTAATCTAATTTAAATCACAGGAACATTTTACCACAACTTTAAGTTTTAAGTTTTTATCTTTTCATTAGCGACAGCGTAATTGCTCACCCCACCACCCAAAAAGCAGTTCTGCTTTTTGGATACCCCCGCCCCTTTATGGGCGGACGAGAGTTCGCATAACTCCGTACAACCTGAAACCTAATCATATAATCACAGGAATATTTTACCATAATTACGCATTACGCATTGCGAATTACGCATTATATTTTTCCCCTTTATCCTTAATAACTGTCTTCGCTGCTGCCATAATTGCCAGACGTCCGTGTTCAAAAGTTAGCCCTCCTTGCAAATATACATTATAGGGTTCACGGCATGGACCGTCACAACTTAACTCTATGGATGCCCCTTGAACAAATGTTCCTGCCGCCATAATGATTTCGTCCTGATAGCCGGGCAGGGGTGATGGTACTGGTTTTACATGGGCATCAATGGGCGAGTTGGCTTGAATTGCCTCACAGAATTGGCAAAGTTTTTCTCTGCTTTTTAATGTAATACATTGAATTATATCACTGCGTACCTCATCAGCACCGGGTTTGACCGCAAAGCCCAATGCCTGAAAAACAGAGGCGGCAAAAATAGAGGTCTTAACCGCCTGCATTACTACATGGGGAGCCAAAAAGAGTCCCTGATAAAACTCCCTGGCAGTATCTCCTAAAGTTGCTCCCATTTCCCCACCTAATCCGGGAACAGTCAAACGATAGGAAGCATTTTCCACCAATTCCTGTTTGCCAACAATATATCCGCCGGTAGGTGCAAGTCCCCCGCCTAAATTTTTAATCAAAGAACCTGCCACCAAATCAGCCCCAACTTCTGTGGGTTCCATTTTTTCCACAAATTCCCCGTAACAATTATCCACAAAACAAATTATCTCCGGGTTGATGGCTTTCATCGTTTGGACAAGTTTGCCTATTTCCGCAATAGTCAAAGTATTTCTTACCGCACTATAACCACAGGAACGCTGAATATGTACCATCTTCGTGTTTTTGCTGACTACTTTTTTGATGGTCGCATAATCGGGAACGCTGCCCGTCATAGGCACTTCTTTATAAATTACACCTAAATCCTGCAAAGAACCTTTGGTATATAACCCCTCCGTCCTTTCAGGGCACCTCCCCTGACCGAGAGGCACAAGAGGAATACCAATAATAGTTTGCATGGTATCATAGGGAGTGCCGGTTACAGCCACCAGTTCATCCCCCGCTTTCAGGTTTCCTAAAAGTGCCACCGCTAAAGCATGAGTACCGCTGACAAATTGACTGCGTACCAAAGCCGCCTCTGCTTTAAAAATTTGGGCAAAGATGGCATCTAACTTTTCCCTACCCATATCACTGTAGGCATATCCGGTTGACGGTTTCAAATAAAAATCCGAAACCTTATTTTCACGAAATGCTTTAATTACTTTTTCCGTATTAAATAAAGCAATCTCATTTAAGTTTTCGGAAGCAAGATTAATCTTTGCTAATGCTTGATTTTCAATACTTTTCAAATCCATTTTCTAATCCTTATAAAAATGATTTATAAATAAATATATGTATAAAAATATTTGAAGTAACAATTATTATTTAATATATTTTTTGAATTGGTCTTCATAAATACTGGGTATAATGGCATGGACTTTGGTACAATCGTCCAAATATTCTTCACTTAATACATTACCAAGCTGATGTAACTTGGCTGTAACAGCGGATTCCGCATAGGGAACATAGAAATCTGCTTCTAATGACTTGCTTTTAACTTTTTCGGCAATCATAAGCAACAAATTGTCCAAGTTCAAACCTTTTTTGGCACTGATACAGATGGAATCTTCTTTTTTTGCCAGTTCCGTTGCTAAGGTTGAATCGGCAGGCAGTTTGTCAATTTTGTTATAGACCGTAATTATGGGCTTGTCCGCCGCATTTATTTCTTCTAATACTTTATATACTGCCCTGCTCTGCTCCTCATAAAGAGGATGGCTCACATCAATTACATGCAAAAGCAAATCCGCCTCAATGGTATCTTCCAATGTGGAGCGGAAAGCCGCAACAAGTTGATGGGGCAAACGTTGAATAAAACCCACCGTATCCGTCAAAACCGCTTCCTGATTGTTGGGCAAACTTAGTTGACGGCTGGTTGGGTCAAGAGTGGCAAAAAGTTGGTCCATTGCATAAATATCTGAATTAGTTAAGGTATTTAATAAAGTGGATTTGCCGGCGTTGGTATAACCCACAATACCCACTGTAGGCACTTCGGCCTTCGCCCGTCCGGCACGATGCAAATCACGCACACCCTTCACTTTTTCAATACAAGTTTTGATATAGGCAATGCGGTCACGGATATGCCGGCGGTCAAGTTCCAACTTGGTTTCCCCCGCTCCCCTTGTACCGATGCCGCCACCTAAACGGGACAAACTCAACCCCTTTCCCATAATACGGGGCAACATATATTGCAGTTGTGCCAGTTCAACCTGAAGTTTTCCTTCATTAGTTCTTGCTCTTTGGGCAAAAATGTCTAAAATCAAACTCGTCCTGTCAATAACATGAATCCCCATTGCTTCTTCAATATTGCGTTGTTGGGCAGGGGAAAGTTCATCATCAAAAATACATAAATCCACTTCGTTGGCCTGGGCATAAAGAGCCAAATCCCGTACCTTGCCCTGACCGATGTAAAAAGCAGGGTCCGGCTTTGGCCGTTTTTGCATAAAACGCCCCACCACTTCTGCCCCGGCAGTATCTGCCAACTGTTTTAATTCTTCCAAGGAATCCGCCATAGTCCAGCCCAGCATATCACCCATACCGTGATATTCCAAACTTACCACAATGGCACGCTCGTGTACATTTGCCAAATTGGTACTGCCGCTTTTGGCAATGCTCTTTTCAACCGTGGCAACAAGATTGGGGAAAAAGATTTGTGCTGCATCCTCCAAACCGGCGGGACCGAAGGCGCCAACAAGAAAATCCTCATTTTCATCAAGGCCGGTCAAAAGAGCAAAACTAATCTCTGACTGCTCCACATCTTTGGCAACACCAATGGCAATCATGGCATCCAGCCGGTTTAATTTCAAAGCACTAATATCAATACTGCTTAAAGTACTGTTGCCGTTGGGATGGGTATGCAGGCAACGGTATCCGTTCAAACGACTGGTGCCCCGGCGATTATCCAAATTGGGCAAATTTACCGTACTGCTGTCACCCACAGAAACCGCCTGTACCTTGCCGCTACGGTCAAGAAACAGAGAAATCTCCCGATTAATTTCCACAGTCAAACTTGCCATTGCCAGGCAAAGTTCTACAGACACCAACTGGGCTCTGTCAACTTCAAAATCGTATAAAAGTTTTAATTCATTGAGGGTACTGTTTTTGATGCCCTTAATGTTGCCACCTATTTCCGGCATAGTTCGCTCCCAAAATTATAATTTGTTAGGGTCCAAATTCAAAACATCAAACTTGGTTGTAATGTGATAAACCGCATCCATAAGGCGTACCTTGAACATTCCCGGACCGTCCTTCTTTTCCAAGAAGTTTGCCGCCAGTTCCGCACTCTGCCCCATAATCACCACACCCAAAGCTCCGGCGGTCAAATAATCTTCGCAAACAGCGGCACAACAGCCAACTAAGGATGAAGTCATACACCCTGCTCCTGTAATGTCTTTCAACAGAGGATTACCATTGTTTAGGATTACGGCTTTTTTGCCATCTGAAATATAATCAATGGCACCGGTGGCTGCCACCACAACTTTATATTTGCCGGCCAATTCTTTGGCAATTTTTAAGGAATCTTCTTTACTGTATTCTTCAGTACAATCCAGTCCTCTGCTTTTGGCCTGTTCCTGCAAAAGGGCATCACATTCAGCCATATTGCCACGCACAATATTTATCAGACCATGCTCCAGCAAATCCAAAGCAAAATGAAGCCGGTTAGTTGAGCACATAACCCCACAGGGGTCTAAGACCACCGGCAGTTCAAGTCCGTGTGCCACTTGGGCACATTCAACAGAAATATCTTTTTGGGTTTCGGTCAATGTTCCCAAATTGATTACAACTGCATCGCATTTATTGACTGCTTCCGGCACATCCCCCAAATCACTAATCATATAAGGTGATGCCCCTGCGGCCAAAGTAATATCAGCACAGGATTCCATGCTAACATAATTAGTGAGATGCAGGACAACGGGTTTAGTTACCCGTAATTCCTTTACGGTCGTCAGAAAATCTTCTTTCATATTCATTCTAAAATACCTGCTTTTTTATAAAGTTCAACAAAATGATGAATGGGGCCGGTTCCCTTCCCCACGTCCAAACCATGTTCAATACCAGTTGCCACATAACGCTTGGCAAGGTTAAGGGCAACAGTCATTTTATTTCCCTGTGCCAAATAAACTGCCAAAGCGCTGGAAAGGGAGCAACCTGTTCCATGTGTATTTTTATTGTCAATGCGGTCGGAAGAAAATACTTCCTGAATATTCTTTCCCAAAACAAAGTCATCACAGGATTTGCCGGTCAAGTGTCCGCCTTTCAAGACCACAAACTTTGCACCCGTTTTCAATATTTTTGCCGCCGCCAATTCCATATCCCGCTGATTGTTGATTTTCATTTTTGCCAAGATTTCCGCCTCCGGAATATTCGGAGTGACCACCGTTGCCAAGGGGAACAATTCTTCCACCAAACATTGAACAGAATCATTATGCAACAAATAGGAACCACTCTTGGATACCATTACTGGGTCAACAACAATTATCTTGGGAACATATTTACGCAAAGATTCTGCCACAACCTTGATTGTAGCAGAACAGGACAACATACCGATTTTCACCGCATCAACTTGAATATCATCAAAGATGGCGGCAATTTGCGCTTGAATAATCTCCGGCTCAATATTTTGAACAGCCGAAACGCAAGTCGTATTTTGTGCAGTAACAGCGGTAATGACACTCATACCGTAAGTGCCCAGCCCCGCAAAGGTTTTAAGGTCTGCCTGAATACCGGCGCCACCGCTGCAATCACTGCCGGCAATAGAAAGTAAATGTTTCATCTTTTATAACAAACTTTTTAAGTTTGCAACTACATTATCCGCATTAAAACCATATTTATCCATAACTACATCACCGGGGGCGGATGCTCCAAAACGGTCAATGCCAATTACTTTGTCCGCATATTTTTCCCATCCCATTGCCGTACCTGCTTCAACCGCCAAAACCGGCAATCCCTTCGGGAATACAGTATTTTTATATTCTTCGCTCTGCACAGCAAAAACATCCCAACTGGGCATGGAAACAACATTTACATAAATGTTTTCTGTTGCCAATTTCTTTTGTGCTGACAAAGCCAAACTTACCTCACTGCCCGTAGCCGCAATTACTGCCTGAGGATTTTTTGCGGCAGGATTGATAACATACGCACCTTTGCCAAAGCCCCCTTTAATTACAGCAGAATATTCCTGTAATATGGGCAATTTTTGACGGCTCAACAAAATACAAGTGGGCTTGTTTCTGTTCTTGCAAGCCATACTCCACGCTAAAGCAGTTTCCAGACCGTCCGCAGGACGCAAAACAGAAGTATTGGGAATCAAACGCAAAGCCATAGCCGTTTCAATGGGCTGATGGGTGGGACCGTCCTCCCCTACAGCAATACTGTCATGGGTAAGAACAAAGATACTCCCCTGTTGCATTAATGCCGCCAGGCGGATAGCGGGACGCAAGAAATCTGCAAACACGGCAAAAGTGCCGCCAAAAGCAATGAATCCGCCGTGCAGGGTCATACCGTTCAAAACTGCCCCCATGGCATGCTCCCGCACCCCGAAATGAATATTACGGCCGGTGTTATCTTCCTTGCTGTAATAAGCGTACTTCTTCATAACCGTCTTGTTGGACGGCCCCAAGTCCGCACTGCCGCCATAGAAATTCGGCAATATATCTGCCAATTTATTGATTACTTCCCCGCTTGCCTCACGGGTAGCCATTTTTTCTTTGCCATCAAATATTTTCAACAACTCATTTTCATCAATGGAAAACTCATTACACATTCTGTTGTGCAGTTCCATTGCCAAATCAGGATATTTGGCAAAATACCCTTGGAATAACATATTCCAGTCGTCTTCCTGCTGCTGACAATCTGCCAATTTGTCATTGAAATATTTTTTTACTTCATCCGGGACAACAAACATGGCACTGCCATCCCAACCTGCCTTAACTTTGGTTGCCGCCAACGCCTCTGCCCCCAAGGGTTCACCATGGGCGGAAGCATTGTCCTGTTTGGGACTGCCATAGCCAATATGTGTTCTCACAATGATTAAGGAAGGATGCTCCGTATCCTGCTTTGCTTCTTCAATGGCATTGTGCAGTGCGTTCAAATCTTCGGAGTCCTCAACCCGCAATACCTGCCAGCCATAAGCGGCAAAACGCTTGCCCACATCCTCGCGGAAAGTAAAATCCGTGTTGCCTTCAATGGTAATTTTGTTGTCATCATAAAGATAAATCAATTTTCCTAACCCTAAAGTTCCGGCAAGGGAAGCGGCCTCAGAAGTCACTCCTTCCATCTGGTCCCCATCGGAGGTAATGCCAAAGGTATAGTGGTCAATAATTTTATAACCGGGTTTGTTGTACTTGGCAGCCAGCATACTTTCTGCCAAAGCAAAACCCACGCCCATTGCAAAGCCATGACCCAAAGGCCCTGAGGAACAATCTACACCGGGAGTCAATCCTACTTCAGGATGGCCTGGAGTTTTGGAACCCCACTGACGGAAGTTTTTCAAATCATCAAGGGAAACATCATATCCTGCCAGATGCAGCATAGCATAAAGCAAAGCGCTGCCGTGCCCCGGACTCAAAATAAATCTGTCCCGGTTAAACCAAGTTGGGTTTGCGGGATTATAATGCATAAAGCCGTCCCAAACAGCAAACATCAGGGGGGCAGTTCCCAAAGGCAAACCGGGATGACCGCTTTTTGCTTTTTCAACCTGGTCTGCCGCCAAAAATCTTAAAGTGTTCACACATTCCTTATTAAGGTTATTCATTGCCAACCTCCTTCAGCAAATGGATTTTAATCTTTCATAAGTTTCAGGACGGGTCGCCGCCCAGTACGCCAATTCCGCCTGATATAAGTTTTCAAACCTTTCCTTGGTTTTTTCTTGCACATCGGCTGTAACCAATCTTTTCCAATTTCTGATAATATTGCCCTCGTCCTTGGCCGTTATTCTGGCAATATTGGCAATCCAGTCACGGATTCCGCAAAGCAAGATGTTACGGAATTTTTCATGCTTTTCCCACAGAACAATCTCCAAATAATGCACCAGGCCATAGGCCTTAAAGGTTTCTTCAAGTCCCCTCCGTTGGGCATAAACCTGCATGTGGAAATAATATTGCCATAAAATTTTTTGCAAAAAACGATAGTCGCCGGAATGATACAAGAGGTGCATCAGACAATGTATCAAAGTTTTACTGATTTTATCCGCCTCCCGTGAAGTCATCTGGGCAGAGATACTGAGCCACTCAAAAGCAAATTTGTCCAAGGGATGCTTGTAATACCTGGTAAGCATAAGGTATTCTTTGAAAATAGTTTCCAGCCGGGGCAAAGAAGTTTCAATTTTACGGTCACTGACAAGAAACCCCATTGTGCAGACAAATTGTCCCAATTCCTCATAAAAAGACAGTTCCCTGACAATTTCCCAGGTTGGCAGTAACCATTCTTCAAAACAAGCAATATTGTGAGTACGGACAGCACTGCTTAAAAGATTTTGCAAAGAAACAATAATGGATGCATCGGCTTCTTCCGCCCTCTCCACATTCTCATTCTCATATTCTGTCTTGGCATCATCCCTTTGGATTTTGGCATGAATAGTCATACTCTGCCAAATCCGTTTGGCATTATCCAACTGGTTTTCTTTCAACGCCAAGCAGGCCTCAACTTCCAATTGCTTAATCCTGTCGCTAAGATTCATAACAATCCTTTACTTAACCTGATTTTTCATAATGTCCCAAGCGGCTTTAAGGGCATCGTCTAATTTAGACAAATCCTTAGCACCTGCCTGGGCCATATCCGGTCTGCCGCCGCCACCGCCGCCGCAGAGTTTGGCAACTTCTTTGACAATATTGCCGGAATGTATTCCTTGTGCTACCGCATCTTTAGTTGCCATTGCAAGAATTACTGCCTTGCCTTCCATTTCAGCAGCCAGCAAAACTGCACCATTAACCTTGTCACGCAACTGGTCCCCCATATTTCTCAAAGCGTCCATACTGTCTGCCTGGACTTTTTGAACCAGCAATTTCACACCCTTATGTTCAACTACCTTATCAAGCACATCACCAATTTGTGATTTGGCAATTTCCCCTGCCAGTTCTTCCGCTTTCTTATGTGCCGCCTTCAATTCTTCCTGCAAAGCACTTAGACGGTTGGGCATATCTTCCAGGCGGCATTTCAAATCTGCCGCCAAGCCGTTGAGCATTTTCTCCATGTTCTTGACATATTCAACTGCCCCGTGCCCTGTAACCGCTTCGATGCGGCGGACACCGGCACCGCTGCTGCTTTCGGACAAAATCTTGAACATACCGATATGGGATGTGTTGGTTACATGTGTGCCGCCACAGAATTCCATACTGAATTCCGGCACGGTTACAACACGAACAATCTTGCCATATTTTTCGCCGAATAATGCTTTTGCCCCTTTCTTCTTTGCTTCCTCAATGGGCAATTCCTCAATTTCAACTGCTTTTGCCACCAAAATTTCATCATTGACCAAGCGTTCAACTTCTGCCAATTCTTCTGCGGTTACAGCACTGAAATGGCTGAAATCAAAACGCAATCTGTCCGGTCCTACATAAGAACCTGCCTGATTGACATGACTGCCAAGCACTTTTTTCAAAGCGGCGTGCATCAAATGGGTGGCGGTATGGTTACGGGCAATATCATTCTTTCTTGCATAGTTAATTTCAAATTGCACTGCATCCCCCACTTTTACTGTTCCCTCTGATACGGTGCCAAGCATAATTACCACGCCGTCAGCCAATTTCTTGGTGGTAGTAACAACGATTTTGCCTGTGGGACAAACAATGGTTCCCAGGTCACCTAATTGTCCGCCGCCTTCCGCATGGAAAGCGGTGACATCAGTTACTACAGCCACATCCGTACCATCTTCGGCAGTTTCAACAGGTTGGGCATCCCTTGCAGGGAAAAGTTGCACAATTTTTCCACCTTTTGCAGTTTCATCAACTTTCAGGTCTGTCAGTCCTCGGGTGTTATAAATCACAGGTCTGCCGGCCTTATCATCCCGTGCATCCCGTGCCATTTTTCTTTGTTTTTCCAAGGCAACATCAAAGCCCGCCTTGTCCATAGTCATACCATTTTCTTCCAAAATTTCTGCAGTTAATTCCCAAGGGAAGCCAAAGGTATCATTCAAACGGAAAGCGGTGGCGCCTTCAAGCACGGTTTTATTCTCTTTTTGCAGTTTGGCAATTTCTTCATTCAAAAGTTCCGTGCCCTGTTTCAAAGTACGCAGGAAACTGGTTTCTTCCATTTCAATAACCTTTTGGATATAATCCCGTTTCTCTTTCAGGTCAGGATATACATCACCAAACATTTTGATTACAACATCCACCGCACCGGCAAGGAACATCCTGTCAATTCCCAACAGACGGCCGTGACGAACAGCACGGCGTAAGATACGGCGCAACACATAACCACGCCCTTCGTTGGAAGGCAATATGCCGTCACCAATCATAAAGGTCATGGAACGGGCATGGTCTGCAATAACCTTTAAGGAAATATCTGTTTTCCTGTCTTTGCCGTATTCCTTATTGCTCTGAGCGGATGCGTACTCAATTATGGGGAACATTAAGTCGGTTTCAAAGTTGGAGGGACAGCCCTGCAAAACGCTGGCAATACGCTCCAGACCGGCACCTGTATCTATGTTTTTGTTTTTCAGTTGCGGGAAACTGCCGTCAGGCCTGTGGTCATACTGGGTAAATACCAAATTCCAAATCTCTAAGAAGCGGTCACAGTCACAACCCGGGCCGCAGGTGGGCTTGCCGCAACCACGTTCAGGTCCCAAATCAATATGGATTTCACTGTCAGGGCCGCAGGGGCCGCCGCCAATATCCCAGAAATTATCTTCAAGACGGACAATACGCTCCGCAGGGAAACCTACATCCTTTGTCCAAATATCAAATGCTTCATCGTCTTTGGTATGAATGGTCACCCACAATTTATCTTTCGGCAATTCCAGTTCTTCTGTCAACCATTCCCAAGCCCAGGGAATAACTTCTTTCTTGAAGTAATCACCAAAAGAGAAATTACCCAACATTTCAAAATATGTATGGTGTCTTGCAGTACGCCCCACATTCTCAATATCACCGGTGCGTACACACTTTTGGCAAGTGGCAATACGCACGGAAGGCGGTGTTGCCTTGCCGGTGAAAAAAGGTTTAAAGGGTGCCATCCCCGCTCCAATAATAAGCAAACTGGGGTCATCTTGGGGAATCAAGCTGGCACTGGGCAAGAGCAAATGTCCTTTCTTTTGAAAGAAATCCAAAAAACTTTTTCTTATTTCATTACCGGTCATTTTTTTCATAAGAAAATAATCCTCCTAAATATTTTGTGAAAATATAATGTATATTATATTCTTATTGCAAAAATACTGCAATAGTTATATAATATTTTTATCTTAATTAATGATTTAAGTAAGGAGGAAAATTATGGAAACAAAAGATTATGAATTGGATACTGCGGGGAAAATCTTACAGGCGGCCACACGGCTTTTTGCAATGTACGGTTACGACAGTGTTTCTATCAAACAAATTGCAGAGTTGGGCGGAGTTAATTCTGCCCTGATTTCCTATTATTACAATGGGAAGAAAAACCTTTATTTGAAGGTTCTGAACACGCAGATGGAAGTTTTTAAGACCTTGATTGATACCATCAGTTCCCAGGATATCAGCCCCTTGGCAAAACTGCTTGCTTATGTGAATGCCCTGGCAAAGTTTCAGGAAGAAAATCCCAATCATGTGCAACTGATTTACAGGGAGATTTTAAGTCCCCAACCCATGTTTGAAAACTTTGTGAAATCAAAATTATATATTCTGCATACTTTTATGAAGGACTTAATCGCCGAAGCAATAAAAAAAGGGGAATTATCTACCCCCATCCCCCCAACCTATGTTGCTTTTACCATTGAAGGAATTATTCTTTACTATTTCCTGATGCACAAGGAAGTGCGGGAACTGGCAGAATTCTCCCCGGGTGAGGAATACCAGTATCTTGACCAGGCATTACAAACTTACTTGGAAAGTTTGCAATAATTCTTAACCGATTACCTTTTCCAAATAGTTTTTTAGATTTAATTGTTCGGCAATAACCGGCAAAAAGAAAATGTAAAAGAAAAATATGTTCATCACCCCTGCCCCGGCGTGGATTAACAGGTACAGACGAATATCTTTAAATTGGAAAAGAATAAAAATTGCGGTCAAATAAATAATTATTGAAAGCACCGCAAGCACAATTCCGGAAAACTCTAACTCCGTGTGCAGTTTTCCAAGAACAAACCAGCCAAAGGACATGGCTAAAAAAGTAATCAAACTGCCCCAAATATAGTTGTGTACTTTTTGCAGAACATTATAAACATTGGCAGTTTTTTCTATACGATAAAAATTCCAACCTAAAAAAACACAGAGCGGCGGAACAATGAGCCAAAGCATATTGAAAAATTTTAAAGGATAAACCAAGAGAAAAATCAAACCGCTAATCCACCAAATATGCATAATGCCAAGGTTTTCCAAATCCTCGTTGCGGCTGTCGCTGAAGGATGCGAAGAAAGCCCCCGGCAAAGTTCCTGTCCAGGGAAAAAGTGCTGTCAAAAAAGGTAACAGATAATATGTGCAGCCATGCTGCACCGCCCCATCATAACTCATTGGCGCTAAAAATCTACAGGAGAGAATTTCATGCAAAAAGGCATTACCGTACTGGGCATATTGGATGAAAAACCAAGGTGATGCGGCCCCTAAAACAAATAATGTGCCTAAAACCAGATGAATATTCCCCAGCCGTTCCGCCCTATCCATCAGTATGCAGTGAAGGACAATCAAACCTAAGGAATAAACCAAACCAAAAAACCCCATGGTCATTGTGCTTAAAAAAATAAACAGGTACATAAGCCAGTATTTTTTATACAGGTAGCAAAAAACCGTCAGGGACAGGAAAAGGACAAATAATGGTAAAGGGGAAACAAGTTTTGCCATAACCGCCCCCAAAGCAGTTGTTAACAGTACAACGCAGGACCAAAACCCTGCATTTTCATCAAATATTTTTGTGCAAAAAATATACATGGAAAAAACTGTCAGGGCCACTGCAACTGCAGAGAGTATTCTTAAATTAATTTCGGGACTATAGCCAATTTCCTTGAATAAGGAAAGCAACCAAAAATATAAAGGCGGAAAAAAACTATTTGTTTTTTCCGCATAAACAGTTTCCAATGGTTCCAACAGCGGTGCAGAATTAATTGCACAAAAACATAGGCCGAAGGATAATGCCAGCAATATGAAAAAAATGTGTTTGTCATATTCTCTCATTCTTGCGGTTCTTCCTTCTTACCTAACAAATTCAAAACATCTGCACCAAACGCCCTAATACAAAATGCCCCGCCGATCAAAAAAGGTACATATTCAGCGGTAAAACGCCACATTACAGCCATAATACCTGCCAGCCCGTCCGGCAATATTTTGCTGAACAGGACAACAAAACCTGCCTCAGCAATACCGCTGCCGCCGGGAGTCGGGGAAAAATAAAGCACCAAATTCAGAAGCACCATCCGCCCCATGACCTGCACCAAGTCAAAATTAAAGTCAATGCCGCTAAAATATGCCGGCACACAACCATAAATAAACAACAAACTAAGACCTGATTCAATAAATGCACGAAGCACTTTCCAAGGGCTTTTGCCAATAACGAAGCAGGCCTTTTTAAATTCATGATACCAAAGCAAACTTTTATATTGTGTTTTTTGAGAAAAACGGCGGGTGCAGGCAATAATCCATTTTTCAGGATAAATAGTGTTCATTAAAATAATTGCCACAATCGGTAAAGCGGTGAAAAGCATGGAAACTGCAGTTATCAGTGTGGGACTCATCCAGGAGGCGATATCCGGGTCTAAATGCAAAACAAAGGGAACCAAAAGCATGAGAAAAATAATACTGAAAATAGTCCGCACCAAGACAACCACACTGGCTTTGGCAACAGGTATACCTGCTTTTTTCATAAACATTATTTGTGCAATGGCGCCGCCGGATGCCCCCGGTGTGACCAAGGCCAGAAAATAATTGCTTAACACCACATTAGCCACTTGCCGTAAGGGCAGTACTTCCCCCGTTATACTTGTCAATGTTTTCAGACGGATTCCGTCAAAAATTAAACCGACAAACAGAGAACCAAATGCCAAAAGCAAACAATCCACCTTAAACATGTGGATGTAAGTCAGTGCCTTTATATCAAATGTAAAATAAATTGCGGCGGCAGAAATGGCAATCACCAAAAGAAAAACCAATCCCAGCCGCAACGCCAAAGATTTTTTCATAGGCCTCCAGCTAAATATCTTTATAAGTTGAAAAATGGGTTTTCACAAATTTCACTAAAATATCTTTACCAAATTTATTGCTTATTTCCCTTGCCACCCCTGCCTGTACAGGTCCGCTGCCCTTGGGCAAGATATTCAGTCCTGCTTTTTTGGCAAGAAAATCCATACTGTGCAAAAATCTTGCTCTTGCCAAAAGTGATGCCGCCGCAACTGCGGTGTTCTCCTCCGCTTTCGGTCGTTGCAAGAATTTTTTGTTGGGAAATTTTTTTTGCAATTCCCTAATGATAATATCAGTGTTCAGAAACTGGTCAATCAATGCCCCTTCCGCTTCCGGCACTTTTTCCAACACATCACAAAGGGCTTGAAAATGACCGTTGGCATTTAGAGTGTTTAAGTTTTTTACCTGTGCATAGCGATAGTTATATTGTTTCGGTGTCAATTCCAAAACAGAAAATGCTAATGCTTTTTCAATAACAAAGGGTTCCAGTTCCAAAACTTTTTTGTCCGTCATTTGCTTGCAGTCCTTAACCCCGGCAAGCACTAATTCTGTAGCAATTTCCTTGTTCAACACAACCGCTGCAACTACCAAGGGGCCAAAGAAATCCCCTTTGCCCGATTCATCACTGCCTGCCCAAATGCAATTAAAATCCTCATCCCTGTTTGCCAATACTCCTATTTCAGCCATTAAGTCCAAACAGAGTTGGTTTTTCTTTGTTGGCCAAACAATGCTAAACTGATTTTTTTTGTTGTAATACACGGACACCAAAGCACGTTCCCCGTTCCGTTCACAGGTAAGCCGGTGACCGTAGGGAATTTCTTTTTCGGAAGTTACGGAGGCAACTTTCTGAAATTTGATGCGTAAATCATCAACGAATTCTTTGAAAATAATCATAAATTTCCTTCAATGCAATACCCTTTGCACGGGCAATTTTTGCACAGTCCTCATATTCTGGGGCAAGTTTTTCTTTGCCGTCAGGCCGGACTGCAATTTTAACTTTGATTTTACCGAAAGGTGTGTCTTTTTCAACAATCTTGCGTTGCAAAATATAGCGTTCCTTTTTGCAAAAACGCGCCCCTAAAGCACTTGTTTCTGTTAAAACTATTGCACATAATCTTTTGTGGGTATCATTTGTTGCCAGGAAAGAAAGTTTGGTTCCGGCCCTTCCCTTTTTCATAAAAATAGGTTCTGTCCAAGCATCCAACGCCCCTTCAGCAAGCAAGCGATTTACTGTATAAGCAATTACTTCCCCGGTTTCGTCATCCAAATTACAACTGCTTTCTATGACTGTATCACTTTCCAAAGCATCGTATTCACCCATATAAAGCCGTACCACATTGGGAATAATTAAATCCTTTGTCCCTGCACCATAGGTTATTTTTTCCGGTACAAAGGGAATGTTTTTGCAAGATGTACCTAAATACTTCAAAAGAACAGCCCCAGTGGGAGTCAGCAATTCCCCTTCCACTTTTCCTGCCACACAAGGAATACCTTTCAGCAGTGCGGCGGTGGCGGGGGCAGGCACGGGCAAAGTTCCGTGAGCACATTCCACAAAACCAAAACCTGTAGTCACATTACCAAAATAAACTTTTCCGACATCCAAATAATCTAACGCCAAAAGTGTACCCACAATATCAATAATGGTATCAATCGCACCCACTTCGTGGAAATGCACTTCCTCCATGCTGATTCCGTGAACTTCGGATTCCGCCCTTGCCAATTCACGGAAAACAGAAATTGCCTTTGCTTTTATAGTGTCCTTCAAAGTTGAATCAGCAATAATCTTCTCAATCTCACTCAGATGCCGTTCGTGATGTGCATGTTCAAGCAATTTAACATCAAAATAAACTGCTTTTATGCCGCATTTGCTTACGGGTTTATAAATCAATTCGTATTTTCCAAGATTGAGTTTGGCAAGTTCTTGTTGCAGAATATCAAAACTGAACCCCGCCTGAAGCAGGGCTCCCAAAAACATATTACCGCTTATTCCGCTGAAACAATCCAGATAAATTGCTTTCATTTTCACCTCATGTGATTGATGATACTGGCAAGACGGCCGGCACCAAAACCATTGTCAATATTGACTACTGCAACACCTGCCGCACAGGAATTCATCATACCCAGTAAAGCCGCCAAACCGTCAAAACTTGCTCCGTAACCAACGCTTGTAGGCACGGCAATTACAGGTTTTGCAACCAAGCCCCCCACCACACTGGCGAGAGCACCTTCCATACCGGCAATAACAATTAGAACATTTGCTTTTTTAATGGCGGGCATTTGCTCAAAAAGACGGTGAATGCCTGCCACACCCACATCATAAATAACTTCCACTTCGTTCCCCATAATACGGGCGGTTACTGCGGCCTCTTCCGCCACAGGAATATCGCTTGTCCCTGCCGTGAGAATGGTTATAATTCTGTCTTTGTCTTTCGGCCGCGGTTCCCGTTCCAAGGCAACAATCCTTGCCTTTTCGTAATATTTGGCATCAGGAACCTTCGCCAAAAGGGAATCTTTCGTTGCTTCATCAACTCTTGTTGCCAATACATTGGGACTGTATTCACTAAGTTTCAAAAAAATTTCCGCACTCTGCTCAGGAGTTTTCCCCGCACAATAGATAACCTCCGGAAAACCCTGTCTTTTTTCCCGTTCCATATCTATTTTGGCAAATCCTAAATCAAGAGTATCCATAGAAATTATTTCGCTTTACGCCTTTCCTGCCAAGTTTCCACCAATAAATACAGCACAGGAATAACCAGTAAAGTCAACATGGTGGAACTGAAAAGACCGCCCACAATTACCACGCCCATGGACTGACGCAGTTCTGCGCCTTCACCCAAACCAAAGGCAATGGGCAACATGGCTAAAATTGTGGAAAAGGTAGTCATAAATATGGGACGCAGACGGGTGCTGCAGGCCTCTAAAATTGCCTCACGAATAGAAAGCCCCTGCTCCCTGCGTTGATTGGCATAATCAATTAACAAAATAGCATTTTTGGACGCAAGACCTAAAAGCATGGTAAGACCAATCATACTCATCATATTGGCGGTCTGACCTGCCAAAAGCAATCCGACCACACCGCCGATAATTGAAAAAGGCAAAGAAACCATAATGATAAGCGGTTGGATATAACTTTCAAATTCTGCCGCCAAAACCATATATACAACCACAACCGCCAAAATCAAGGCCTTGGCAACTTCACGGAACATCTTTGCCATATCCTGTGCCTCGCCGATCATTTTATAAGAATAACCCGTAGGCATATTCAGTTGCTTAATCAAATCCCGTTCAATAATCTGAATCAAATCACCGGGTGAAATACCAACTGTGTTGGCATAAACCACTATCTGACGCTGCTTGTCTTCACGCTCAATACGGGTGGGGCCGGAATCCAAATAAACATCTGCCACATCCCCCAGACGGATAAATTCCCCTTTTTCTGAGGAAATGCGGAAATTCTTAACGTCTTCAATATTCATACGCTCCTGGGGATTCATTTGCAAAACCACATCATAGTCATTATCCCCTATTGTATATGAATTTGCTGTATCTTTACCCATGAAACCAATTCCAACCTGACTGCCGATGCTGCTGGCATTAAGTCCTAATGCGGCGGCACGGGTACGGTCAATTTTAATCTTGATTTCCGGTTCTTGGTCTGAGTCAGAAATATCCACATCCGTTGCACCGGGAATTGAGCGTACCAAATCCGCCAACTGCAAAGCATATTCACGCAACAATTTATAATCACTGCCACGAATGCCGCATTGTACGGGACGGCCACGGCGTAAGCCCTGATTGGAAAGCACGCTGACCTGCAAACCTTCAATATTACGGAATTCTGCCCGCAACTCATCCATCAAGGTCTGCATGGATTTGTCACGCTTGTTCACTGGATGAAGTTTTACAAACATAGAGCCGGAATTTACCGGATTACGGGTACCGCCGATATACAAAGACGCAATATCAACTTCAGGATGAGCCAACACCTTGTTTTCAATCTCTCTTGCTAATTCTACAGTTTTATTCAAACTTGTACCTATGGGAGATTTATAGTCAATAGAAAATTGCCCTGAATCATAAGTCGGCTGGTTTTCCACACCGATAAAAGGCGTAAGACCGAAATTAATTACCAGTGCAATCACACCCACAATAATGACTTTTACGGGATTGTTCAAAGCCAAAACAATCATTTCATCATAAAAGACACGGATGTATTCAAAACCTACATTAAATTTCTGCAATGCCAGTTCCAAATATTTGTTCCTGCCCTGCGATGGATTGGCACTGTTTTCATCCAGCCAATAAGCCGCCACCATAGGTGTCAAAGTATATGCGGTCATAGTGGAAAACATAACCGCAAAAGCAACCGTCAGACCGAATTGCTTAAAATATTCACCAACTATTTCGCCCATTGAACCGATGGGCACAAACACCGCCAACAGCACAAGGGAAGTTGCCATAATGGCAAGTGCCAGTTCCACAGTGGCATTCTCTGCCGCCATCTTTGGTTTCTCGCCTTGCTCCATGTGACGGAACACATTTTCAATAAGCACGATGGCATCATCTATCAGCATACCGACTGCCAAAGAAAGTGCCATCAAACTCATATTGTTCAAGGTGAAGTTCATCACCCGCATCAAAAAGAAAGTGGAGATAACTGATGTAGGAATACAAAGACCGCCAACAATGGTGGCACGCAAATTGCCCAGGAACATATATGTTATGAACAAAGCCAGGAAACCGCCAAAAATAATGGTGTTCCACACATCCGCCACATTGTCACGGATGAAAGGGCTTTGGTCAAAGACAATTTCTGTTTTAATATCCTGCGGAATAATCCTTTGCCGCAGTTCATCCATTTTTTCCACAACAGCATCACGTACTGCAACCGTATTGGTCCGGGATTGCTTACGCACGAGAACCATTACCGCGCCTTCCCGGTTAATTTCGGAATAAGTATCCTCGTCTTCCCAACCGTCAATGACATCACAAACTTGTGTCAAATACACCGGCCTGCCATTGTCGTTGGCAACCACAAGGGAACGCACATCATCAATGGAATTAAACTTACCCATGGTACGGACGGTAATTTCCATATCCGGGGTACGCACTTTTCCGCCGGGGGTATTGTAGTTTTCCGCATTGACCAAGTTGTAAATGTGTTGGAAAGACACATTGTACTGCACCATCTTATCCGGCTTCATCACAATACGGATAATACGCTTTGAAGCGCCGATTACATTTACTTCCGCAACACCTTCCACCATTTGCAGTTCGTCATTCAAATAATCTTCCACAAAGCGGCGGATTTCGGCTCTCGGTCTAACCTCTGAAAAGAACGAGATGCCCATAATCGGTCTGGATGACAAATCCACCGTCTGGGTTGTGGGTTCGTCAATATCATCCGGCAAACGCTTACGCACGGTGGAAACCTTTTCCCGCACCTCTGCCGCCTTTGCCTGAGGGTCAATACCTTGAGGGAATTCCAAAGATGTTTCGCTAAAGCCCTCAAGCACCGTTGACTTCAAAGTTACCACACCGCTGACCTGGCTGACACGGTTTTCTATGGGTTTGGTGACAAGGGTTTCCATTTCTTCCGGGCTGGCGCCTTCATAGGTGACACGCACCGTAACGATGGGAATATCAACATCCGGGTTTAAGTCAAGACCTAATTCAGGGTAGCAACGAATGCCAAAAACCACCAGTACCAGAACGAACATGGTGGTGAATACAGGACGGACTATGAAGGTATGAATCATATTCCGAATCATTTTTTACTGCCATCCTCCCGTTTTTCTTCTTTATCGGTAACGACCTTGTTGCCTTCACGGATTTTGTTTTGCCCGCCGGTAACAATAACATCTGCTTCCGTCAGGCCGTTCACAACTTCAATATATTGGTCATCCACATACCCAATATCAATTACCTTGCGTGTGACAACGGCACTTTCATCAACAACATAAACAGTACGCTGGTCATCACGCATTACCAGAGCATGGGGCGGAATGGTCAAAACATTTTCACGTGGTACTCCTGTAAGATAAACTGTGGCATAAACTCCCGCCTTAAGATTTTCCAGATTAGGTACGCCAACCTCTGCCATAAAAGTATGGCTTGGCAAATCTGCCACAGGGGCAATACGGGTAATATACCCTGTTATTTGCTTGTCAGGATAAGCATCAATTTTTATGCTTGCCTTGTTCCCCACTGCCACATCCCGGATATTGCCTTCAGGAATGTTGATGGTTATTTTCAATTTGGAAATGTCCGCAATAGCAAAAACAGGGGTGGCCGCCTTGGCATAATACCCTTCCTGATAATAACGCTTGTACACGATACCGTCTGCCGGGGCGGTTAATTCCGTTTCGTTGAACCGGGACTGCATACCCTGCAATGTGCCACGGGCGGACTTGAACTTACCCTCCGCATTGCTGAGGGCAAAACGATAATTGTCCAAACTCTGTTCGGAAATTGCACCCTGCTCAAAAAGTTTTTTGTAGCGGTCAAAATCCAGCCGTGCCTTTTCATAGTTTGCCTTGGCATCCTGATAAGCACCACGGGCATTCATTAAGTCCGCATCAGAATCAACCTTTTCAAAACGGCAAAGCACCTGCCCTTTTTTCACATAATCCCCTTCACGGACAAATACTTTTTCAAGACGGGCATCAATTTTAGCGGCCACCTGCGCCTGCCAGTCCGGCTCCAAAGTACCGCTGAACTTAATTGTAGGAATAACGCTGGCACGCATGGGATGCCCAAGCGGCACGGCAATAGGCCGGTTAAGGGAAATCATGGCGGCTCTTTCCTTGGCCTTAATCATATTGGAAACAATACGCCAGCCCATAATTACCAACAGCACCAGACAAATAATTCCTAAAATTCTCAATTTCCTGTTTTGAATAAACATAATTTTCCTCTTTTACAAATGCTTTTTAAATGTACTTCCACCCACAAACTCCCGCATAATGGAAGTTAACGGGATATCATCAATGGGAATTTCCAAAATATTTTTTAGTATATTCAGTAATTGCCGTGCCTTGTCCCCCATATAGGTGGTTTCCCCCACAATTTCCTCCAACAGAGGTACCGCATAGGGCTTAAGCACACTCAATTCATAAATCAAAGATGTATTCACAACAACATCCGCATTATAGGCATTGGGATAAATATATTTCATTTCCCCTTCACGGACCGCCTGCCACATATCAAGGGTTTGTCTTGCAGAAAATCCCCTGTACTGGTTGTCCCGCACAATACGCCGGATAAGCCGCACATCCGCCGGATTCACATTGGTGCCGTCCGGCAAATCCAAGGGATTAAGTGCCGTAATATAAATGCACAATTTATTTTTGGCAGGTATTTTTGCTGTCATTTCAGGGTTAAGGGCATGAATTCCTTCCACAATCAAAACCTTGTGTTCATCAAGTTGAATGGTCTGTCCCGTATATTCCTTGTGTCCTGTAAGAAAGTCAAAATGCGGAACTTCAACTTTTTCCAAATTTACCAACTGCTGCAACTGCCGGTTAAAAAGTTCCCTGTCCACAGAATCAGGTGTATCAAAGTTATAACTGCCGTCCGAATTCTTGGGATTGTTTTCCCGTTCCACAAAATAATTGTCCATGGAAAGGAACTCTGAACCGATGGCATCCACACCTAACTGGACTCTCAGCCGCTGGGTAAAACTGGTCTTGCCGCTGGACGAAGGCCCCGCAATCAAAATAATCTTAATATCAGGATGCTGGGCTATTCTGTCCGCAATACTGGCAACCTTCCGTTCCTGCAAGGCCTCACTAATCAGGATATAGCCGGAGGCATAACCATTTTTGACTGCCTCATTCAACTCCTGGATATTGGTACATTTTATCCTTTGGGCCCAAATTTCCTGCTCCTGAAAAATATCTTCAACTACCGGGGAATAATCAAAACCCTTAATCATTACTTATTCACCGGCCGCATCCATAGCCGCTTTAATCTTCTTTGCCATTCCCTTAACTTTAGGCAATGGCACGCCGCATACTGCCACACGCACACCGGCGGCCAAAGGTACACAGAAAATATTTTCTTTTTTCAAAAGTTCACAAACCTTGTCAGAATCCTTTGCCGGAATGGACATAAAGAAACCTGCCACATAGGGCACCATCTTTAAGCCACATTCTTTTGCTTCCGCTGTGAAAATATCAGCACGGGCACGAATCATATCAAAATTTTGTTTCCGTTCCGCCTGAACTGCCGCCAACAATGCAGGGTCTTTCTGAATAGTAATCAAGGTCTGCATAGCCGCCCTGTTCCCGTTGGACCAGGTGGTACGGCAGGAGAACTTGTTGATTTCAAAGAATTCATCCACAATTTCCTTGTCACAGGAACAGCCAATCATAGCACCGCAACGCTGACCGTAGAGGGTGAAACCCTTGGACATGGAATAGCATACAATGGTGAAGATATTCTTCGGTAATGTTTCCAACTGCTTGAAGATTTTCCGTACTTCGTCCTTGTCCCCGGCATAGTCAATATAAGCCACATCCAACACCAAAATAATCGGCTTGTTGTTGGCTTTGCTCTGTTTTTGCAGAATATCCAAAATCTTGGCAAAATCAGTTTCGTTCACGCTGAAGCCCGTAGGATTGTGACCCGGCGTATTCAGGAATACAACCAATCTTTCCTGCTTGGGCAGAATCTCCGCAATTTTCTTTTCCAGTTCCGCAAAGTTGAATTGCAGATTTTCGTCAAACATTTTATAGGTCACAAATTTCCGTTTCAAATCAACACAAATATTCTTGTAAGTGCCCCAGAACCAGTCGCCGCAAAGGGCAGTGTCGTTCTCGTCCATATAGTTCCAAGCCACATGGTGCAAAGCGCCGGTGCCGCCGGGAGTTTGCACTGCGGCGGTGAACAGATTGGGACGGAAATTGCCGAAAGCCGCTTCCTGAGCCAAACTCAAATATTCAGGCAAGCCCGCAATGGGCGCATAAGCCGTAATATCCTTCATGGCAATGGACTTGAACACCTTTTCCACAGTGGGCAGGCAAACCAAATTTTCATTCTCGTCATAAATCGCTCCCAAAGTGGCATTTACCACCTTATCCTTACCGAACTTGGCAATAGCGGCCTGGCAGGCGGCACTTGCCTCAAAAATCTTGTCAAAGATCTTTTTTCCTTCAGCATGTCTTGCACAAATCATAGTCATAATTTATCCCTCCCTTTATTAGCATATTAAAATGCTACACTATTATACCACAGACGGGGCAAATTACAAGATAAAAATGTATAGAAAAATTTTTATATAGTTTAGTCGTAATTTGTGACAAAATTGTGTCATTTCAAAATCTTTGAAATAAAAGATTAACAAAAACAAAAAGGCCGTTGGTTTTGCCAACGGTCATTTTTTATGCTCACACTGTTCCGAAAATTCTGTCCCCCGCATCCCCCAAACCCGGAAGGATGTAACCTTTTTCGTTTAAGCCCCTGTCAATAGCACAGGTATAAATCTTAATGTCCGGATGTGTCTTGTTCAAAAGTTCAATGCCCGGCGGTGCTGCCACAAGACACATGAAACGGATGTCTTTGATGCCACGCTTTTTCAAATTATTCACTGCCGCCACTGCACTGCCGCCAGTTGCCAGCATGGGGTCAACGATTACATAGTAAGCGTCCTTATCCTTCGGCATTTTGTAGTAATATTCTTCCGGCTGTAATGTTTCTTCGTTACGGCTAATACCGATATGTCCTACATGGGCTTGGGGTGCCACCATCAGCACACCTTCCATAAAACCCAAACCCGCCCGTAAGATTGGTACAACCACAATGGATTTTTCTTCCTCGTAACCAACACATTCTTCCAAAGGTGTGCGAACCTTGATTTTTTTAACAGGCAAATCCTTCAATACCTCGTAAGTCATCAACGCCCCCACTTCGTTGATAATCCTGTGGAAATTGGTAGAACCCGTTTTCTCATTGCGTAAATAAGTCAATTTGGTCTTTATTAAAGGATGTTCGCAAACAGTAACTTGCATTTTTCCGTCCTCCTGAATTTTTTATATTATAGCACTTGACGAAAAAAAATACACGAAGATTTTTATCTTGACAACAGCAGGATTCAGGAAAAGTCCGCCTAATGCGAACTTTAGGCCCCTTGGTGAAGGGGCTGTCGCTTTTAGGAACGTGGTTGCGACTGGGGGTGTGGATTACGCAGAAAACTTTGTCACTGCCTAATCGATCCCTCCACCGTCCACCGAAAAACTACCGACGGTCCCCTCCCTCAACGGAGGGAGGTCGGCAAATTATAATATGAAGTACAACACCTAAAAAAAGTGGATTGCACAACGATTCTCGTGTAAAATAAAGATAGCAAACAAAATCTTACAAGGAGAATCGCTATGCAATCCTACACACATTTTACACAAGAAGAAAGATTTTATCTACAACTTTTTTTAAATTCTGGTTCAAGCATAAGATCTATTGGCAAGTTTTTTGGACGAAGCCCTTCAACCATCAGCAGGGAAATCAAACGGAACTGCTCCAAAAATCCAAAAGAATCACCTGGTAACAAATACAATTATCATTTCTGGGCATCCCAAATAAAGACCATCATCCGAAATAGAAA